>CAJWHX010000080.1 GCA_913040875.1 uncultured Pseudomonadota bacterium
TTATTAGATCAAATCACCCTTTGGGCACAGAGCACCAACGAGCGTTTGGCAAATGAGAGAAAAGCAGAAAAAGTTTCACTTTTGATGGCAGAAAGAGAAGTGTTTCACACTCCAAGCTGGGCAAAATCTCTGAAGCACAAAACCACTCAACGAGCAATCATTGCATAATGGGGGTGAACAATGAACAACATATCAACACAACAAAGAGCAACATTTCAACAACTGAAATCAGAAAATCGGCGAGTTTGAGTCTTCTCCAATTTTATGATTTTGAATCAATACGTACAACAGGTTGACAAGTGCAATGCCCTCTACGAAAAAAATGAAAACATCCCCGTCCTCTTCAAAGAATATTTACCCCCGCTGGTGAATCACGTTCTAGAAGTGGACGAAGGCTTCGTTCAAGTTCAGTCTACCAATGGTGATACGCACTTGGGTGGAGACGATGTGGATCAAGTGCTGATCGATTGGATTGTCAAAGAGTTCAACACTGAACACAGTCTAGATCTGTTCAGTCTTCCAGGCTCGGAAATGGCTCAACAGCGAATCCGACAAACCGCTGAGCAAGTTAAAAAGGACTTGTCATCAGCCCCTACAGCGACCATTTCTCTACCGTTCCTCTACGCTGACGCAACTGGACCGAAGAACTTGGACAGAAACTTGAGTCGCCCAGAGTTTGAGCGTATGATTGAACCAGTGATCGCCCGCACTCTAGAGCCATGTCGTATGGCACTGAAAGATGCTGGTCTCAATCCTTCAGAGATTGATGAGGTCATCTTAGTGGGTGGGTCCACTCGTATTCCACTCGTTCGCGAGAAGGTTACCAACTTCTTTGGCAAGAAGCCAAATCAGTCAGTAAATCCCGATGAGGTTGTGGCGTTGGGTGCCGCGATTCAAGGTGGTATTTTGGCCAAAGATGAATCTGTGGGTGACATGCTGTTGCTTGACGTGACACCATTGTCTCTTGGTTTGGAAACGATGGGCGGTATTTGTACAGTGCAAATTGCACGAAACACTACGGTTCCAACCAAGAAGAGTGAAGTGTTCTCGACTGCAGCCGACAACCAAACGGCAGTCGATATCATGGTCTACCAAGGTGAACGTAAGTTTGCCAAAGACAATCGTCTTTTGGGGCAGTTTCGCTTGGATGGAATTGAACCAGCACCAAGAGGCATGCCTCAGGTTGAAGTGACATTTGATATCGATGCCAACGGTATTTTGACGGTAACTGCAAAAGACAACAAGACTGGTAAAAGTCAAGACATCACCATCGAAGATGCAAGTGGTCTGAGTTCAGAAGAAGTGGAACGCATGCAACAGGATGCTGAAGCGAATGCCGCGGCCGATGAAGAACGCTTTGCGCTTGTTGAGGCAACCAACAAGTTGGATTCAGAAATCCATCAGATTGAGAAGTTCTTCAACGAAAACAAAGAGAACTTGCCGGCTGAAATGGCAACACAGTTTGAGTCAATTTTGACCGATGCTCGAGAAGCCAAGGATTCTGAAGATTTAGATCAGATCAAAGCGGCCAGTGAACAACTGAATCAGATGATGCAAAATATTCAGCAGGCCGCTCAAGCTGCTGGTCAATCAGGTCCTCAAGCGGGTTCTGCTGAGCCCGTAAATCCTCCGAGTGATGATGATGACATTATTGACATTACTCCAGAGTGATCTGGAAGCGGTTAGAGAAGGGGAGGGGTAACGCTCCCCTTTTCTGCGCAATGCAACCATCACATGTGAAATCAACGTAGAAATCTGTATGCGGAGACATCATGGCAGAGAAGAGAGATTATTATGACGTTCTAGGTGTATCGAAAGATTCAACAGAAGGGGATATCAAAAAGTCCTATCGAAAGTTGGCAATGAAGTATCACCCAGACAGAAATCCAGATAATCCGGCAGCTGAAGACAAGTTTAAAGAGGCTTCAGAGGCGTACTCAGTGCTCTCTGATCCTGAAAAGCGCGCTCGGTACGATCAGTATGGTCATGCTGGAATGGGAGGTCAAAACTTCTCATATGAAGATATCTTTGGTGGTGGAGGCGGCTTTGCCGATATTTTCTCTGAGATATTCGGGGGCGGATTTGGCGGATTCGGCGGATTTGGTGGAGGCGGCGGTGGTCGTCCAAACTTGCGACGCGGTGAGAACCTTCAATATCGAATGAAGTTGGATTTTTTAGGTGCAGTACACGGTGTGAAAGACAAGAAGATCAAGGTGCCGAGGTCTGTACATTGTGAGACCTGTGATGGAACTGGTTCTGCAGATTCAAAAGTGACAACCTGTTCAACGTGTAATGGAATGGGGGTGGTGCTTCAGCAGCAGATGTTCGTACGCATCAAAACGACCTGTCCAACCTGTCGGGGTAAGGGAACCATAATTGCCAATCCATGTGCTCCCTGTCGAGGTTCTGGTAGGGTTAAAAAGGAAGAGACGGTTACAGTCAGTATACCTGCAGGTGTCGACACAGGAAACCGGTTGAGAGTGTCAGGAAAGGGGAATCAAGGAGATGTTGGTGCTCCAGCTGGAGATTTGTTTGTAGATATTCATGTCACCGAGCACGATTTCTTCATGCGTGAAGACAACGATATCTTATGCTCAGTTCCAATCTCGTACCCGAAAGCCTGTCTCGGAGCTAAGATAAGAGTACCAACTGTGGACGGTGAAACAGAATTAGAAGTACCTCCTGGGACACCATCTGGAAAAGTATTCACACTGCGAAATAAAGGGGTTCCATTTGTCAATCGACGTCATGGGCGCGGAGATCAATTGGTTCAAGTTGTAGTCTCGGTACCAACCAAGATGACCACAGAAGAGGAAGAACTCATCCGAAATCTGGCAGAAGTCCAAGGTCAAAAGGTCGAAGATGCTGGCTTCTTTTCAAAAATCTTTGGAAAAAAGTAACGTCTTTTGTAGACTAGAAGCGTTATACGATTGAGTATCGTACGATAGACGATTGGGAGACTGATATGAATACACTTGGGTTACTGCTGTTTGGTGTTTGGAATTTTACAGCTTGTGGATATGAGCGGTTACAGAAACGTTTAGACAATCAAGAGTTTGATCATTATTACGCACTTCGAGTGTATATGAGCGAGGAGAAGCGTAAACATTACCTGAAGCTGAAAACTCGCGATGAGCGGGATGCCTATCTGAAGCAGCTCGGACTGTGGGACACCTTTTACAGCTATGAACCGGAAGAACGAGAGGAAATCGTGGCCGGGGATGTAAAAATTGGTTGGTCTAAGAAGAAGGTAGAGATGGCTTGGGGAGCCCCATACACCCGAAAGAAAGCCATTGGTCGCGCTGCCAGTCGTTCCGAGATTTACATCTATAGATTTGAACAGCAACCAGATGGATCAGTCTTACTTTGGGAATCAAACAGCAAGACTGTATACAAGGCGGTTCGTTTATTTGTTAGAGAAGTCATTATTGACGACGATGTGGTAATGGAAATCACAGAGAAGGACGCATCTTGGTAAGATGATCCGAGCTCAAGTGATATTCCAGAGGACAGCCTGATTTATCCGAAGAAGTCCTCAATCAAATCTCGCAAGGCATTTTGCATTTCCGGATCATCACTCAATGTTTCTACGAGTGTGGCATTTGTAGCCACTGAGGTTGGGATACCCGCTTGAATCAATCTTGCAGTATGGAGAAGAAGTCGCGTAGAAGCACCTTCTTCCAAGCCTCGATGAGTCAGTTTCCGAATTCGGGTTGCCAATGCGGACAACTTTCGACCCACATCGACATCGACACCGGTTTCATTGATTAGGATATTGCTTTCGATCTCTTCTGGAGGATAGTCAAAAGCAATGGACGCAAAGCGTTGTCTGGTCGATGGCTTGAGCTCTTTTAACAAGGATTGATAGCCAGGATTGTACGAAATAACCAAGAGGAATTGATCTGGTGCTTCCAACACGGTAGCCAGTTTATCGATCAAGAGACTTCGTCGATGATCGGAAAGCGGGTGGATGGCGACAATTGTATCTTTACGGGCTTCCACAACCTCATCTAAGTACAAGATGGCTCCCATCCTCACCGCGGCTGTCATTGGTCCATCTGACCATAGTACCTCATCATTTTGAATGACGTATCGGCCGATTAAATCGGAGGCTGAAAGATCTTCGTGGCAAGAGACGGTGATCAGTGGCAGATTCAACTTGTGAGCCATGTAGGAGACAAAGCGCGTTTTCCCACATCCAGTAGGTCCTTTCAGGAGTATGGGAACCTTTTGCTTCCATGCCGCTTCGAACAGAGCGATTTCTGACCCACATTCTTCATAATAGGGTGCGTCTGTAATCAAAAATTGATCGGCGGTTGGGGTAATGATATCCATGCTGCGGCTTCTAAGAGGTTAGCGTTGGAAGGTGAGGAATAAACCACCTTTGTTGCTTTGATTTCCTGCGTTGTATCCCCAGTCAGACACCAGCCAGTCAGAGAGTCCATCGTCGTTAATGTCTCCAGGCACGGCACTAAGTATGTTTCCATAGTTTACTTGACCATAGTCACTATCTCCAACCACCATCGCAGCGAGGTCTTGCTGATTGTATTGCAATCCTGGAGGGGTTTGACTGGACATCATCCACACACGACCACCATCACCACCAGAATTCTCTTGGCCAAAACCGACACCAACTTCTGAGATACCGTCACCATCCCAGTCGCCCATTTCACGAAAACTTGCCACTGGACCCCATGAATCTGGTACCAGGAAGAAGTAGGAGGCATCGTCGTTTGGATCTAAATCTGCACCATTGGTTTTCCAGTCGGAATCCCCATCGAAAACATAGATCCCTGTAAAATTCTCATCTGATTGTGTGATAAAGGCCCAGACTTCGTCCTTTCCATCTCCATTCCAATCTGGCATGATTCCACAAGCTGCACGAAGCGTGTATCCATCGGAGTTTGTGCTTCCTGAACCTGTAGCGGAAAAGATGGTTGTTGAGATTGAACTCAAAGAAACAGAGCTGGTACCAGAGTCATAGCGGGTGTTGTCTCCCCAAATGACATTGGCAAAAGAGACGTGATATCCGGAAGAGGTACTGGTTGTGCGGTGATCGCAGTACAGTATGTCTTCAAGGCCATCCCCATCTAAGTCTCCTGTAGAGGGCATGTGTCTCCATGCGTTGTCGTGCGTACCAGTACTAGAAACCCGTAGGTCTATATCCGTCATTCCAATCGATCCACTGAGTAAAGGGTCTCCATAGTGGAGCCAATAGTAGTTGTTCGATCCACTTCTGTAATGACCGAAGATGTCACTGAGACCGTCCCCGTCCATATCGATGTCCTGAGTTAAACCATCGCCCATATACGAACCAGGAGTTCCATTGATGACCAAGTACGAGTCGTCTAAGTCACCACCAAATACAGCCTCATCACCTTCTAATAGGTATACCTTACCACTGCTGCTGGAGGCGCCAGGTGCACCGACAGCCAAGACTGGTGCTCCCAATCCAAAGTCTTCCAAGAAGGACAATGCAAAGCCCGCTTGGTCACCATTCAACTGTCCCCCAAAAATATTGTAGGCATTGGCCATCGATGAGGTTGACAACACGGGAAAGCTGCTTTGAGTCATGACAGCCACGCCACCTTTCCCTTGATAGCCTTTTAGGCCAACAAGGACATCATCTCGACCATCTTGATCGATGTCACCGGTGGTCAATGCCCAACCGGCATAGTCACTGCCATTGGTCCCTTCGATGATTCTATCTGAGTTCCAAGCTGGTACTGGGAAGTCAGAGCTACCATTGCAGTCATCATCAATACCGTTGATGGCTTCTATACCGTTGATATTGATGCTTGGATCCAAATCATCGCAGTCTGAGCCTCGACCGTGCAGGAGCGATCGGCTACCATCTTGATCTTGGTCAAAATCGTCGTTGCCAGCACAGTCAGAGTCAACACCATCGTACCAAGTGTCTGGAGCCCCTGGGTACATGTCAGCGTTGTTGTCTTGACAATCGCCGCCACCTTGAATGACCTCATCGTTCCAAACCATGGTTTGGAATCCGTCACCATCTTGATCGTAATCGTCGTCTCCAGCACAATTGGAGTCGACTCCATCGTACCACTCATCGTTCGCGCCTGGATGGATGCTACTGTCCCCGTCATCGCAATCCATTCCACCGGCTTCAGTGGTATCGTATCCATCCTCGTCTACATCTGTAATGGTCGCACCAACAATTGGAATAACGAGCTGCTCTTGATCTGGATCGTTACTAACGATCGTCAGGGTACCTTCCACAGTCGTGTACGATGTTGGAATGAACTGAACCGTGATGTTGGTTTCGTTTCCTGGTTCCAGTTCAAAGCCACCACCACTGGGTGAAGTGAATGGAGGTAAAGTAACAATCGATTGAACGATCAGGGTGTCCTCTCCAGTGTTTTGAATTCGCACAGACTCCGTTGATAAAGAGCCGATGAGAAGCTCTCCAAAGTCTACTGTTTCAACATTCAATTCAATGTTGGGTTCCGGAACCACAGGCTCAATCTTTTGTGGCTCTTCACCACACGCTAGCAATACAGAGATACTGAGTAATCCAAGGCGATGAACAGAAGTCATACAATATTCTCCTACACAATGGGATTGAATTTCAATCCACCGAACAATTCTTATTTTTAGTATATCACATCCCAACTTTTGCACACCCATTCACGGCAAATTCCTTACAAGTTGGGAGAAACACTTGTTAAAAAGACCCTTCTTGTTTTAAGGAATGTTGTAGGGTATCAGTCAGTCCCAATCGGAACGCTACCTCAGCGTGTAAAGAATCCGATGCAATTTGATCTGCACAATTGAGTCTTCTGAAGTACAGATTGTCGCACTCGTCGCTGGGCCAGTCATAAAATTGCCTCAGTGGAATTCCGAGTTGCGTAAATTCTGCTGTCCAAAATTGCTGAAAATGCAGGGCTTCAAGACTGTTCTCAGGTTGGACCACAAAGGCCAACGTCACCTTCGGATATTCAAGTCCCATTTGTGAACGCAAGCGAAGGAAATCTAGGATATTGTGGTAGACCCTCTCACGGCAATTTCGTCCTTTGACTTCTTTATACACAGGTGCGGAAAAGGCATCGATACTGAAGTGTATAAAATTAAAAGTGTTTGGATTAACATGTGGGAGCTGACTCAATTGTAGGAGCAGTCTCCCGCGATCTTCTGAAAATTGAACCGCGTTGGTGTGCAACTTAAACTTTTCAAATAGACGATTGTTCTGATTGATGGCAAAGGCATATTCGACGAACAGATCAAACCTCGGATGAAGGGTTGGTTCACCCAACCAATGTGGACAGAGGTGTACAGGTTCTGGGAATCCGTCAAGATTGCGCAAGCTTTGTTGCCATGTCTCCCAAGTCATGAACTTTTTTGGTGCGCCATGGGCATCGGACCGCATTGATTGAGAGCACATTTTACAACGGATATTGCAGTGGTCTGTCAATTCAAGGTTGATGTTGATAGCCATTAGGTTGCCTGTTGCAGCTGTTGAATAATGTTGCGCGTACGCTCTTGTCCCAACAATAGGTGAATTTCCCCCAGTCGTGCCTTGATTAAGTTGAGTGCAGCCACGGCTCCTTTGGTGTATAAGAAGTCTCCAGTATCCATGAGTATTTGAATGGCTTCGGCTTCCTTTTGTCGAATCAGGAGACAACTAGAACGGGTGTTTCGAGCTGTCGCAAGGGCGATCCAATTGTGTCGTTGAATTGCAGCCTCTTCAATCGACAAAGACAATGCTGAAACACGATTGATCTCTCCTTTTCCAAACCATAGACCCGATAGGATTGTACCTTGTGCGATGGTGACCAAATGATGCTGATGAATGATGGAGAGTTGAACGGATTGTTGCAGCCACATCATCGCTTTATCTGGTTGCCCTTGCCGCAGATAAAAATTTCCGAGGATGGCTATCCAGTGGATGCGTTGTACAGTCTCTCCAAGGGTTGTGGCAACGGTAATAATCTGCAGGAGGTATTTCTCTTGGAGAGATGTGTGAAGGTCTTTACGAGCGTGGGATATACCTTGTCCGAGTGCCAGCAAGAGGTCCTTGGATGCTGGATGCTGAGAGAGCGCTAGAATAGCCTTTTGCCAGTTGATACCCTTATCTACTTCAATACAAACAGCTTTTAAAAGCAGAACATCTGGCGTCTCCGGTTGCGACATAAGCCAATTTAGAGCCTCTGTTCGTTTTCCGGATGCGATCCATGATCGGGCTGTCTGGATATTCATGCGTCATCCTCGTTTGTATTGACTGAAAGTCCTGAAGCCAAAGTCATTAGAGCCCATCTTTTTAGGGCCAGCATGCTTTGGTGACAATTTGCCAAGTCTATGACAGCCTGTTCTAGAATGATTTTTTTTGAAAAGAAGGGGTGGTGTAGAGAACGTTCCAATGTTTTTCCTGCGTGAATGGTCTTTCGAGCAATTTTCCGCAGTACGTCGTCGCAATGTTCTAAGACTGATAAAATCGGTGCTTGTGAGTTGACGCGATAGACGGCAACGGAGGCTGTCGCCATTTCAACCTGGGTTCGACCGAGGGCGTTCAAAAGGTGATTGGTTGATTGTAGTGCGGGCTGAATTGTTTCCTGACTGACGATGGGTGCGGCTGGTGGTGCAAAAGGATCTTTTCCCGTAAATTCTGAGAGGATCATATCGAATTGGGCGAGTAGATCTTCCTCTTCAACTTCTTCCTCGGGGGGGATAAATAAACTCGGAGGCAAAAAGGCCATCTCTGGTGGTAAAATTTGTTCTAGAGCGAGTCCGCCCAGAACATTTGGCTTGGGGAGTGGAGTATTGGTGGTTGGGAGGGACGCTTGTTTCAACGCCATCAGAGCGATTTTGGGTGCATGCAACGCCCCTTGTTGCGCAAGTGTCTTGGCTACATCTCGGCAATGTTCCCAAGCATTTCGATGCAACGAAAGTTGGACAGCAGGGTCTATTTCATTGGGTGGTCCCTGCATTGCCTCAGAACAAACACTGAGGGTCGAGAGTCTACCAGCAGCCGTAGAGAAGCCTCCTTGCGGTGTTAAGAGTGAGGGATCGGGAGAGCCCAAAATGACACCCCACGAAGCGACCAATTCATTGCTGGATTGTGATTCTAAAAACTTTCCGATCTCAACAGGCAGTCGAATGGGGTCATCAGCCTCTTGTCTATGCTGCAATTCTTCTGGTTTTAATGAGTGTCCAATTAGGTCTGACAAATCCTTGAGTGCCGTTTCTGGAGCAATGTATCGAGCATCTCCCGTACGTATTCCTTGTTCTGGGGATGGTAAGATGTCCTCTATCAATGGTGGTGGAGGGGCATTGAAGATTTTGTCGCTCATCGTTTCTTTTGAGTCGATAATTTGAGTGACACGTTTGCGCATTTTGCGTTTTCGCTTGATTAGGATGGGGTCATCATCGCCACCATAAAAGAATTCTTGTGCCCACGGATCGTCGTCGTCATCCACTCCGTCATCCGTCCCGCCTTTAATAGATGCTCCATGCTCCACTTCGAGTTCCACCTCTTCTTCAAGATCTTCCTCGTTCCCGTCTAATTCTAAGTCCGCGAGAGCAGAGTCGATGGAATCCAACTGGTCGAGTAAATCCTGAATGGCTTCGTTCCCGCTGTGCATTTGCATACGAACGGCTTTGGTATTGTCGAGTTCGCTACCCTCTTCGTAATGTTCGGGCGTTTGGATCTGCTCTTGTAGCTGTTCTGATAGCTTGTTTCGCTGCTGTTCCAGCGAACGATGTTGTTGTCGTGCATCGGCGGGCATGATTTTTCACTGCAAGAGTTTGATAGAATAGGATATTCATAACATGACGGATTTGTTTGCAATTGACAATTGTAAGAGTAAGATCTCAATAAGACATCGATTGTCTGAAGATCAATACACAACAGCAGGAGTGATTTGAATGGCCCGACAAACTACAATTTTGGGAATGAGAGTACAGCGAGAATACAAAGGACCGGCCGCTCGTTTGGTGGAATTACTGGATCCAGCTGATCGCAATCACATTGGGATTGTCTTTTATGAGCAATATAGAAATCACTCTGCTTTGACGGATTCTTTGGATGGTCTGATGAGCTTTCTACAAACACCCGTAGCACGAGGGATTACCCCCTTGCACAGTTATGGGTACGAAGAGGGTGCTTTCATATACGAAACTGGAAAATGCAAGTCTGTTGCAGAACTGATTCGCCAGGCAAGTGATCTGGGCCTCAGTCCTGGTCCTCGCGCCGGATTGGAATTGATGACTCAGGCGATGGAAGTTTTGCACGGTGCTCTTCGAATTGCAGAAGAGTATGCGATATTTTCTCATGGTGGCCTGACCCCTTGGCGGTTGATGATCCGTCCTGATGGCAAATTACAAGTGATAGGGTTTGCCGTCCCGCAGGTTGAGGTCCTCGATTATAAAAGCAATCCAAATCTGGTTCCATCTGAAGATTCTTTTCGATATGCCCCGCCAGAGAGAATGGAAATGGATGCGATGGAGGACTTTTCTAGTGATCTATTTGCAGTCGCTCTAATTGGGTTTGAAATGATGACCACTCGGCCAATGTACGATGGGTCAATTTCAGCGATCCAAGAATCAGCACAGCGCGCCGATGTCTCTATGCGCCT
>CAJWHX010000081.1 GCA_913040875.1 uncultured Pseudomonadota bacterium
CGATAGGGTGTATCCCTTTGCCAATGAACTATGTGATGGTATCGACAATGACTGTGACCTTGTGATTTCGGCTCCGGAAGAAGATAACGATGGTGATGGCTATGTAGAATGTACGATTGACTCAGAAGGTTGGTTTGGTGCCTCAACCATCATTGGTGGGAATGATTGCGATGATACGAACGTTGCAATCAGCCCACAATTGGTAGAGTTGTGTGATGGTATTCCCAATTCTTGTGGTGTATTGCCTGCTGTTGAAATCGATGATGATGGAGATGGATACGTCGAGTGTACTATTGATTCAGGAGGCTGGGTAGGGTCCTCGGGTGTTGTCGGTGGGAACGATTGTGATGACTTTAATACGGGGGTCAATCCGGGATCTGTGGAAGTCTGTGATGGTATCGACAACGATTGTATAAATGGCATCGACGATGGTGTATTGTTGAGCTTTTATTTTGATTCTGATGGAGATGGCTACGGAAATCCAAATAGCAGTACTCAATCCTGTTCTCAACCAAGTGGGTATGTCACCAATACCGGAGACTGTAATGATTCTCAAAGTTTAGCCTATTCAGGAGCAACAGAATCTTGCGACGGTGTAGACAATGATTGTGATGGTCAGGTTGATGAGGGAGTGTTGGGAACCTACTACAATGATTCTGATGGTGATGGTTACGGAAATCCAGGCAGCAGTACTCAATCCTGTTCTCAACCAAGTGGGTATGTCACCAATAGCAATGATTGTAATGACTTCCAGAGTTTAGCCTATACTGGTGCGTCAGAACTTTGCGATGGAGTCGACAATGATTGTGATGGTCAGACTGATGAGGGACTGTTGGGAACCTATTATGTCGATTCTGATGGAGATGGTTACGGAAATCCAAACAGCAGTACCCAATCCTGTTCCCAACCAAATGGGTATGTCACCAATACCGGAGACTGTAATGATTCTCAAATATTAGCTTATACTGGAGCAACGGAATCCTGTGACAGTGTAGACAATGATTGTGATGGTCAGATTGATGAAGGATTGCAAACCACTTATTACAATGATGCGGATAGTGATGGCTATGGAAACACCAATAGTGCTGTTCTTTCTTGCTCACAACCCGGAGGCTATGTCACCAACGCTGGAGATTGCAATGATGCTTCTAGTGCGATTTACCCAAATGCCGGTGAGATCTGTGATGGTTTGGACAACAACTGCAACAACTCGGTAGATGAAGGAGTGATGGGTACGTATTATGTAGATAACGATGGTGATGGATTTGGGTCTACATCGTCAGTACAAGCCTGTAATCTTCAGAGTGGCTATGCCACCAACACCATGGATTGTGATGATAGCAATTCTGCCGCGACATTTTACGGTTCGGATCAGGCATGTGTGCTTCCAAGTTGTTTGGAACTGTACAATGCCAATCAAACACTGGGTTGGCCTGTTTCTGGTGGGAATATGGACGGATACTATTGGATTCAGCCCAATTCTGGTTCGCCATATGGCGCCTGGTGTGACATGACTGGTGGCGGTTGGACGCGTGTATCTAGCATCGAGGCTCATACACATTTGTCTGGCGATATGGTTGCTGTACATCCTGCTCCAATATCGGGCTTGGATGCCACAGATGGACCCTATACTAGAGACAAAGGTGGTAGTCATACGTATTGGTATACATTTACTTTCAATGCATCCTTTACCCAGTTTAAGTTTGACAATTACATTATAAAAGCAAATGCAGTCTCCGGTGATCAAAGCGATCTGAGCCCTCATTTATTTACGGTTTCATCATGGAATCAATGCTATATAAATGGTGGTCACGGTGATATAGGCGCTGGAGGGGTTGCAGATGGACCGATATACTCTTTGGGGACTCAAATGGCTAGTCAATGCTCCAGCTGGGGTGCTTGTTGGTGTAACGATTGTGAATATACTGCAGATCCAGGACCGTACAATTTGTCTGGTCCAGAAACCAAAATGCGCATCATTTGGGGAGAAGGTGGTACTGAATGGGAAGGGTGGTATCCATGGTACAGGGGATACATTTATCTGAGATAGGTCGAATACAACCTTGTTTACTTTGTGCCCCTGATCTAACGACGGGTGATTAATGTGATGCAGTATGACGTGAATAGACTTACTCTTCGCAGGAAGGCAACTCAGTGTATTCAATCGATACCGTGCTACCAGATACAGGAATATTGGATTGAAGAACGACCTCATTGGTACTAGAATCAAAGGTCCAGTCTGTGTGGTCGATGCCGTCAACCGTTACTGTGATGCTATTTTCAGAAGCTGTATTCTGTAACGCAAATCGAGATTGAGAGATGCTTGAGTTGGCGAGGAGTTGGAGCGAGATTGGACTGGTCCAGTCAGAACAAATACTGAGGAACGTTCCCCCAGTGATTTGAGTGGACTCCCAATATCCTGAGCCAAAAAGTGCTGTCCCACCACATCCACTTGGGTAGTCACCCGCTACTGCAGACAATCGAACCAGATTGGGGTCACCTTTCGCAGCATAGATTCGATCGATGTAGGATTGCCATTGCGTTCCGCAGATACCCGGATTCGGAGATTGTTCACATTCATCCGACAGCATGATGATGTGCAGCTGTGCATTGGGTCTGAGGAATCCTTCATTGCACTCACCTGGGGTGGTTTTCTCAACCGCTCGAGTGACATTGGTGAGTAAAGCCTCGGTGAATGAAATGTCATAGGCTCCCGTTTGAACGGCCTGCGCAAAGATCGAATCGTAAGAAGGAGTGGACGGAGTCAAGATACCAGAGTGGTTGCATCCATGATCGGCGTTCACGACCATCACTTGCCAGTCCGATGTGTAGGTTGAAAGCGTGGTGATGAATGTGTTGAATTGTTGACCTAGGGTGACAGCCTCATCGCTCATCGAGCTGCTGAGATCCACAGAGAACAGGATGTCGCTCTTGGGACCTTCTTGAATGGTCCACGACTCGATGTGCTCCGTTGCGAGACCATAGCCCAATGCCGAGAAGGTATAGGGGTGATTGACGGCATCCGATTGAATATCAAACAGGTATTCAATAGGGTCCGTTGTTGAAGGGGTGAATTCGATTCGTAATTCTTCATTGTCTGATGGGGCTAGGGTTAAGGGAATACTGTCATTTGAAATAAAGCCAATGTCATTCTCCTGCGTTGAGACGGCAAAGATCGTTAATGGCGCAGTTCCAATATTGCTGACTTGAAAAGTGTGTTCACTGTAGCATCCGAGAGTTTGTCCTCCCATGTCGATGGGGTTTGGAGTCACAGATAGCATTGGTGCAGTTAACGTACCCATCAATGGAACCTCTACTACGGGAGTATCGATATCATTGCTTCCAACGGATAGGGTTGCATCATTTTGAATCGTTATCGGTTCAAAGACGAAGGGCAACGTAGCAGAATCATTTGGTTCAATCGAAAATTGCGTGAGAGCCGATGGATTTGTAAAAGATGCAGCCTCATCTCCTTGAATGACGACTGAAGATATGTCGAGCGTGGCTTCTCCGACATTGGAGATGGTTAAATTCCGCACAATTGGCTGATCAGAATACTCTCCAAAGTATAGTACTTCCGGTTCGACTTCTATGATGGGTAGAATACCGATTTCAGAATCCGACAGTTTACTTAAATTTTGGTCTTGGCATCCGAGCAATAATACAATCATTGAAATTCCTATCCGTACCGGTTGAATCATATTCTACATCATATTTACGTAATATGAGGTGGATTCTAATTTACCAGCCGGCTGGTCAAATAGTGTCCCAGTAGACACTGAAATGTATCGAATCGTGCATAATATTGATGTTCAATCGATGGCTTGGAGTTCAACATGTACACGACGTTTATCCTTGATGAAGTTGGCAATCGCAAAATTATTATGGATTGGAGAGGGAGTCCTCCCTTCCAGTGGAATGAGGTGAAGGTTGCAGATTTGCTGTCTCAGTATCCAAATCATTGTGCTGGCTTGACCTTTGGATACTTTTGGACGGGGGATGATTGGCACCCGCAACAAAATCGAATTGTCAGTCCAAAGTATGGGTGTTTACCAAATTTTAAGGGTCCGGACTTACCCAGTCCTAGGGGTCCTTTAGAAGGTACAGGTCCTCATACGAGAAAATCGGGGGATCAGTCCGCTCCCAGTTATCTACCGGTTGAAGTTGAAGACCAATTACCCAGCGATCTAGGTAGAGGACGTCCTAGAGTTCGATGTGCCATTTGTGCTTGGAATTTAGGGCTGCCAGAACCATTCGATCGTACTTTACCGAAACCAGAATGTCGTCCAGTAAAACCCCCTGCACCAAATCAGTTCGCAACGATGATGCGTAGTTTGATTGAGGAGGGAAGAGTGACTCGACGACAGCTTGGAGACGCCTTGATTGGGAATCATCGATGGCGCAATCTGGATCGATGGATGGATATTGATCAGGCAGGAAAGAAAAAATTCTATGCGCCGCGTCCAGAACAATGTGCAAGGCTTTGGTCTGTAGTTGGAGAGGTAGATATGGCACCTTATTTGCAAGCGATAGAGGCTGATAAGTTAAACTTTAAGCGAACGCAAGAATGGTCAACGTGGCGTGAGATCCATCAGTATCCTGAGTGGGCAACATTGGAAGACAAGAATGGTCTCGTAGAATACCATCATCATCATTGTGGTCGTGTGACGACGAACTTGGCAGAGGTTACAGCGTACAAAGTGGTTGTGCAGGATCTCGACGGAGTGACTGTTTCACTCCTTCAAGAAGACTGGAAAGATGGAGAGAGCAGTTGGCGGAGCGTCGCAATACCAAAAGACGATTTTTTGACCTTGACGCTGCTGGTCAAATATTTTCCACAGGTACCCGAGTGGCAGGAGACGGATCTCTTTTATTTTGGCCTCACCACAAATAATCAAAGTGATTCGTAAATGTCTCTTGTTTGAAACGTAATCACTCAAGATGGAAGCCATCTGATTGAATGGGTTGCAAACCCTGAGGATTCTTATACACTACCCTCGAACCCAAAAAGAGGAACCAATGACAGAGGGCATTCGATATACCGGCAGTAAAAAAAATATCATCCCTCGCATTTTGTCGATGATTCAAGAACATCGGTTGAATGTGGAAACCGTTCTGGATGCCTGTGCAGGAACCACACGAGTGTCTCAGGCTTTTCGACAAGCCGGATACGCCGTCACAGCAAATGATCTGGCGGTGTACAGCCAGGTGTTTGGACGATGTTATCTCATGAATTACAAGTTAGCCTCTTATTACGAGGACTGGGTTCAGCATCTGAACAACTTGACTGGTATCAACGGTTGGTTCTCCAAACACTATGGTGGATTGGTGACCAAAAACAAGGGTGGGAATGCAGTACAGAAGGATGGTAAGAAGCGTCCATGGCAGAAGCACAATACTCGAAAGTTGGATGCGATTCTGAATGAGATTCCAAAGCTGACGCAAGATGAAGTGGAGCGCTCTGTGTTGCTCACCAGTACGATGCTGGCAATGGATAAAGTCGACAATACAATGGGGCATCAAGTTGCTTATCTTAAAGAATGGTCGAAGCGTAGTTATACTCAAATGACGCTGTCCGTTCCGCATCTCATTCCAGAAGGGAAGCCATGCTCAGTATCTCAAAAATCGGTTTTTGATATTGATAAGGAGTACGATTTGGTGTATCTGGATCCACCTTACGGTACGAACAATCAGAAAACCAAGACCACCCGTGTTCGATATCGGTCTTATTACCACTTGTGGACCACCGTCTGTCAAAATGATGCTCCCACCTTACATGGGGCAGCCCTTCGTCGAAAAGATGCTTCGTCAGATAGATTGCCAGGGGGCATTTCTGTCTTTGAGAATACGGATCACGATACTGTGTACAAAGCGACGGAGAGATTGATAGAGCAACTTGACTGTCGATATGTCATGTTTTCGTACGCGAACAAAGCCAAACTCTCTGAACAAGACCTGCGCGAGATATTTGGAGCATACAAGATTTTGGATTTTGCAGCGTTTGAACACAAAGAAAATGCGATGAAGCACGCTACCATAAACGACGCTTGGCTAGGTGACCAGAGCAAAAATCAAGAGTTTTTGATTTTGGTAGAGAAATGAGTTTGGCTTTTCCTCCTTTACAGCATTGGTTACTCTACTCTAGAGTTATTCATCTTTGAAGGAAATACCATGACACATACTATTACACGTTTCGCAAAAATAGAAATAGACCAGTTGTTTGGTAGAACCAAGTTAACGTTCCAGAAATCTGAAGCAAAAGGAGTGATGATAGGTTTTGGGCTGAATGGCTGTGGCAAAACGACGATGTTTGATTTATTAAATGCTCTATTTCGTTTGGACTTCTCAAGAATTCTAAGAACAGACTTTGCAAAATTATACATAGAAGGGGTCGCTGCCGATGCTCCATTTAAGTTAACGGTGTCGAGTTGTTTATTAGAAGATGAACCTGCATTACAAGTTCGCTTGGTTACAGATGAGTCTGGTGAGGATGGCTGGACTTGTGATTTTTCAGATGGAGATCTAGATCATAGAAATAGAGACATGATACTTTCAGATTTCGGACGAGATCGGAGGCGTCGACACTCTTTGAGACGACAGAGAAGAAGTATGCCTCGTGGGAGGGGTCATTTTCCGAGACGACGAACTGTGAGTGATTCTTTTAGTGAGTTCAGTGAATTTATTAAGGAGCATTTGAAACTCAATGAATTGCAATTCAATAAAAGAATAGAGAGTATACATCCCGATGGACGAGAGTATTTCGAAGACGCTTTTATTCATTGGCGGAATCAGCGCGCTCATCTGGGTGCTGATGAGGAGGCAAACCATGATTTGGAGATACTTCTATTTTTATTTAAGATATATGTGAAGTTTGTTGAAGATTCTAGACTGACTCTTTTGGGTAGTGGTGAGGACCTAGACGAAGATTTTATCTACGAATCTGACAATAGTAAACTTGAAGACAAGATCTTAGAAGTGATTCGTGAGCCTGCCCGGTTTTTTCGACAACGTATGGAGCAGAGTTCATCAACTTTGGTAGATAGAACGCTGAGTAAGAAGTTTGGGGATCGTAAATTAGAAGAAATCATTGAGGCCCAATGGGAAGAGTTTCTTGGAGCATATCAAGATATCTTTCCGAAGTTAAAGGAAAGCAAAACGGAGCTTACCGGTGGTAACCAAGCTGAGAGAGTAGAGTCAATTCAACATTTGGTAGAAACCCTTGCGACAGAGTACTTAACAACACTTCAATCGATTGGTTTAAGTTCATATGAGGTAAAACATGTGAAGAACCAAGATAGTAACTTTTACGAGGCGAACAAATCTTTAATTCAGTTGCTGATTTTTCAGTATTCATTGGACGTTCTAGAAGCCGTTTCTATTTTTCTGAAAGATGGTGTGTTAACTAAGGCAGACAACTTCGTTTCAATGGCACAATCGAAGCTACCAACAGAAATGAGACTGTCAGTGGAACCCGACCGGGTGACCATTACTATTCAACCAAATGGCTCGAAGATTTCATTGAAGAAGTTGTCCTCCGGGCAGCAGCACCTCTTGACTTTATTGTATTATTTATGTTGGGAAACAGAAGAGCACAGCATTCTCTTGATTGACGAACCAGAGATTTCCTTGAATCTTCAATGGCAAGAACAATTGGGACAAGATTTGGAACGCATTTCCACCGATCACAATGTTCAGTTTTTACTCGCGACCCATTCGCCATATATATTCGGCGACAAGTATGATGAGTTTGGGGTGGAGTTTAGGTCTATTGTCACGTATGAAGAGTGAGGTGAACGTGCCGAATTTTAGTGATAGAATGAGAGATGCAAACCAGAATAGACACCAAGAAAAGTTAAGTAAATATCCTCAATTAAAAAAATATTTTGGTAAATCAACAATCCTTATATTGGTGGAAGGACCGACCGATTGCATGCTGCTCAACAAAGTGGTTTATGCAGTCATTAAAAGTCCTGCAGACCCTTTGTTTTCTTACCCAGACAATAGTCAAGGACAATCTGGGGTGAAGAGAATCCTCGAAGAAGAAGGACCCAAACTGACAGAGTTGATCCAAACCTTGCCAGAGGATGCCCGCAGCGCTTATGCAATTTTTGCCATACTAGATAAGGATAATGAAAAGCATGTTCCATCGGAACATGGTGAATTTAAACTATTTTATTATGACCAGTATGACCTGGAGAACTTTGTCTTTACAAAACATACGTATCGGAACTATCGTGTATCACAAGCGACCTGTCATGTAGAGGATTGGAATATTGAAAAACAGAGAGAGAAACTAGTGACAGACTGCGAGTTGTTAACGGGATTTCGACAAGCATTGAAAGGTGATAAAAATAAAGATATTCAAAAAATTATTCTTGATCATATTCAAACAAAGACAGAGATTAGAGATCTCATAAAAAAGAGATTGAAGTCTTCTAGCGCTAGAAATAGAATGAACTGGAACAACAAATATACACGTGGCAAAGAACTCATTTGGTTGGTCATGGCTTCTGTCAAGAATACTGACTTTAAAAACAATTTCAACACAGTATTGTTAGAACTTATAAATACTTTTATAAAAAGTGAATTTCATGAGAGTCGACTGTACTCTGATTTAAAGAAGTTCCAACAGGATACGTGTAGCAGTTTGCAATTTAAAGTCTATCAATAGGTCCTGTAACTTAAGTTTCACACAGCATTCGATTGAGAAAAATGGGTGTACGAGTTAGATGATCGTGCATTTATACACCCGATTTTGTGGGGGAACTGAGTAAGTGAGTCATCCACACGAGTGTTTTACAAAGGTACAATTATGCAAAAGATTCTTTCGACGCTATTTTTTCTCCTGACATTCCTGCTCACAAACAGTGCGTGGGCGGGTGGTGCACCTGCATCCAAGTCTTCGTTTGATTGGGAGAAGTCATCGATTAAGCAAGTCGCATCTGACTTTGTGATGAAGGTAGGACAGGATCAATTTCAGCAAGCGTATGAATCTGGATCGCCCGATTTACAGCGGGCTCGTTCTATCTCAGATTTTTCTGAGGATATGAAGGATGCCCGTTTTGATCAGGTGAAGAGTGTTGAGTGGGAAAGTGCCATTCCTGCGTTGCCGGCAAATGCAGGGTACAAGCTCAGGGGTCAGGTTACGTTAGACGATGGAGCTCAGGTACCTGTGTATATGCATCTTAAAGGCAATGCACATCTTCCTGCAGAATCGCGATTGATTTGTAAACCGGTCTGTCCGAATCAAGCAGACGAATGTGATGCGGTAGTGAAGACTCGACCAGACCAGTGTGCAGAAAAGGATAAAGAGATCAAGGACTGGAATGACAGTACAGAATGGACGATTCTAGATTATCGCTCGGCAGATGGAATGGGCGCTCGCATGAGTGAAGGTCGTACGACACCACTCGATGTCATATTGCTTGTGTTCACGGGTGGTTTGTTGATTGGGTTCTTGGGCTTGATCTGGTACTACGTCCGCGGTTTGATGGGGGCACCTCGTGAACTGTATTTGCTCTACTTTACCAAAGTGACAGAGTATTCAGCGTATGGTGCGGCAGCCTCGATTATGGTTCCCTTCCTACAAAACGACGTATTGATGAACGGTACCCCTCTCGGAGACTCTAACGGATACCTATACTATACGGTTTGGACCTTAGCCTCTACGGTGATCACCATTATGGTGGGTGCAGTCTGTGATACGATTGGTGTGAAGAAATGTTTGATGATTGGAGCGGTGGCATTGCTCATCTCTCGTGGTTTGATGCCTCTTACAACGAATGTGTATGCTGTAACTCTACTTGGATTCATTCCACTTGCGATTGGGTTCGCGATTACGGGTCCGGTACTTAAAGTGGGTATCAAGAAATTCACAACGATGAAGCAGTCAACGTTGGCATTTGGTTTGTTCTACACCTTAATGAACGTTGGTTTTGCAATCGGTGCTGAGATTGCGGACTATTTCCGTGACCTTTATGGTGATGGTGGTGGTGCAGAACTTTTGGGTATTGAATTCACGACATATCAAATCATCATTTTGGTTGGTTTTGTGTTGAATATCCCTGATTTTATTGCCATTCTCATCATGCGAGATGGTGCTGAAATGTCTGAAAATGGACTGATCATTCCAGAAGAGAAGGAAGAAGACAGTGGGTTGGGGGCAAAACTCGCCGCAACCAAAGCTGAGCGTCTTCCAATTATGCAGCAAGAGTTGGTGAAAACGTTGATAGCAACAACCATTGCTGGTGTCATTGCATATGTGATGGTGCGCAGCAATGTTCACAAATGGGCAGTGGATGTAATTCCCGTTGGAAAGTATTTGTGGGCCTTCATGTCGACGATCATCTTCTTTGCCGTAACAGGTGTTCTCTATGCGGGACTCTCAATTTTGGGTACCATGAACACTGGCTTTGATATCGTGATGAAATCTGTACGTGA
>CAJWHX010000082.1 GCA_913040875.1 uncultured Pseudomonadota bacterium
ATTTAGCTGTTTATGAAACAGAACCAGTAGAAAGTTTGTTAGATATATTTTGGGAAACTTCAACATCAGGTTTAATTTCTGATTTAAACAACGCTGTAATAGACGCTGCATCTGGTGGAGCTAGTTTAAGTGGTTTAAATCCTAGTCCTTTTACAGAGGCCTTACCAAATGGCGGTGAAATATTTGCAGCTCCTTTTAGTAAAATGTCTTCGGCAGACATGATGACGTTGCCATTTACAGGCTTCATGGCAGCTTGAGAGATGGTGTGTAAGCCCAATGAGGATTCGTTATCTCCCCATTTCTCAAAACCAGTTCCCGATGGTAATACCAAGGCATTTTCTGGGATCCCATCGTTCATCTCGTTTGCAAACACGACAAGATTTTTGACTTCACCGAGCATTTTTTTGATGTCTGACGATTCAGCAAATACATACCCGAGGTCTAAATCATCAATGAATAAAGTACCACCTTTCGCACCTTTGACCGCTTTCAATACGGACTCAGATGATGACATGAACTCAAATGAGTTTTTCAGACCGAAGTGTACACTGGTACCGATGTTTCCAGACACTTCATTGAGTAGGAGCACAGCCAGACTTAAAGTCCCTGCATTTCCAGAAGCCTCAATCCCTCCAGGAAGTGAAACAGACGATTTCGCGGCAAGTTCTTCAACCAACGTATCGACAAATTCTTTTTTCGCACCGGATACTTTGAGTAATGCCTCTGCATCAATACTTGAGAGCATCGATTTTGCTGGACCGTTGTATCCGCGTTTGTCCGCTACCATTTTGGCTAGAGCATAGGCTAAGTGAGATTCTGTCCCGGCATTGATACTGATGTGAATATCTGTATTGGTGTTCGTTAGACCGATTCGAGGCCCGATACTGTACATCTTGGTAAGGAAACCACCATTGTTGGGGTCTTTGGCGTGAGCCCACCCTTGTGAAAGTTGGACGCTCCCTTCAGCACTCAGAAAGTCCATCCCGAAGTTGACAATCGTCTGAGCATCATGGAGTTTAAATGTTGGTACACCGTCGATGCCAAAAGCAGAAGCTGTTGCACTGTACATTGACCGACTCATCATCTCGTCCCAATACAATACCTTTCCGCCGAGTGCTTCTACGACGAACTGTTTCACCAACGCATTCATTGCTCCCGATCTTGGTCTGCCGATCCACGTTACAGGACCTGTAGTGACTTTAGCGACATTTGCAAGTGCCTCGGTCCAGCTGACTTTTGAGTTGCCTTTAACGGGTTGGGGGAGTCGATCTGGCGAATAGGTTTCCTGTAAGCCTGTGATACCTTGAAAGCATACCTGTCCTTTAGATAAAGGGTGCGCTCTATTCCCTTCAACATTGATGATACGTCCTTCTCTATTGACAGCCATTAATCCACAGCCTTCCGAACACTGATTGCAGCTAGTAGTGATTAAGGAAGAGTTTCCAGGCTCAATTTCTTCAGGTTGTGAAATATATGGGTACGCATGTTCGATGGGGACCATCGGGTCCCAAGATACAGGGTCTGCACTACACGCAGCGGCTGTTGCCGTTGAACCCAAGCCAATGGCTCTTAAGAACTCTCTACGGTTAATTTTCATCATGGTATTCAACCTCTAGATAGGATAAATTCGTTTTCTTCTCTTTCGTTTACTTGTGGCCGTTTACTTGTGACACGTGTAGCAGTCTTTGATTTCTGCTCTACGAAGTTCTGCTTCAGCACACGTGGTTTCACCTTCTGCCAACTCAGCGCAATGATTTTCTTGGATAGAAGGGTGACTTTCGTGACAGTTCAAGCACCAGCCCATGGTCAACTCGCTCACACGATATGCGACGGTCATCGTATCCTGAACTTCACCGTGACACTCTTGACACTCAAGACCAGCCTTGACGTGACGCTTGTGTGTAAAATGCACAAAGTCAGGCAAGTCGTGTACCTTTTGCCAAGGGATTGGTTGTTGTTCAATCTTGGTTCCGTCTTCATCAATGGCGGCTTCTAAGAATTCCGCAGTCAAGTCTTGACCCTTCGCTTTACTAACCAAAGCCGCAGCTTCATCAGCGCCATAGTTGTATGACAGCAGCTTGTACAACTCAGGTCGTCCAGTTGGGTCAACTTTAAGCTGTCCATTTGGACTGAGACCGTGGCAGTTCATACAGATCTGTGTTGAAGGAATACCCGCATGGATAGAACGTTTTGCGTATGTGTGACAGTACTGACATTCAATCTTCAACTCTCCAGCATGCAACATGTGGGAGTAAGCGATGGGTTGATCGAGTACTTCGCTTTCATCCACCGCACCATACGCCACATGTTCATTGGCAATGTCCCTGTCAGGATCACTGAAAATGGGCACGGGAGGTGGTACTAAGTATTTTAACGCACGAGGGAACACATCATTGTCGTACTCATCTTGAGCACTGTCCCCATCATCTGCAGAAACATTGTTGGTGGTAATACCGTAGGCTGCCAGAGCAACCAATGGTAGACCGAAGGCAATAATTTTATGAATGTTGCGCATGCATCATCTCCAGAAAACTGAAAGAGTCTTCAATCGAATAATAGGTGCAATTTCTTAATGGATTTGCGTTCTCAATTCAACACATTGAGACAAATCGTGAAGAATATGCTCCTTTTTTCATTGATTTGACTTGTTTATAGTTACCAAATTGTGATCCAAAGAAATTAAAATGTTGTAAAAACTTACTCATTGGTGTACCCTCCTAGGCCATCAAGAAACGAATACACATTTATCTTAACGATGTTACGGTGGTGTACACCACTCTTCACAACGGTAAAATTATGCACATAACTGGCGGGAAATTGCGTAAACGGTCAGTGGAAATAGTCGAGCAAAAGGGGGTTCGACCAACTTCGAGTAAGGTTCGAGGAGCCATTTTTTCAATGATTGGACAAGATTTAACGGGGGTATCCTTTTTGGACGCATTTGGTGGCTCTGGAATCATGGGGATGGAAGCGTGGTCTAGAAACGCAGGTCCCGTTCTGATAACTGAAAAAAGTCCCCGTGCAGTACAGCAAATACGGAAACAAGTAGAGACCTTTAAGGCTTCAATCTCTTTACAATGTTGCGATGCTCTCAAAGGGATGAAAGGGGACTGGGATATTGTATTTTTAGACCCTCCATATCGATTTGATATTCATCCATATTTGGAAAAAGCCTTACAAGTTGCTGCATGGACTGTGATTGCAGAAACCTCTGTGACATCGCCAATTGACTTTTCCAAGCTGCAGGATGCAATCGAGAAAAAAGATTGGAAACTGTGGAAGCAAAAGCATTATGGTGCATCGATGATTACGATTTTTCAGCGCAACACTTCTGCATAGGATGAGGTCTCTCGCCCGTTCTCAACCAAAACAGGAAGTCATCGAGTATTTCTCGGTGGTCAAAAGCGAGTGAGGGTAGAGATTCCACGTTGAAAAATTGTGCTTGCTGGGCATCATCTCCAGCCGTAGGTGTGATGAGAGAATCGCTCAAGACTTCTGCTGTAAAAACAACAGACAGATTGTGTTGCCGACTATCTCTAGAAGGATTGGAATATACATACAACAGCCCGTTTAAGGTTACATCGAGTCCAGTTTCCTCTTCGACTTCTCGGATTGCTGCTGTTTCTACCATTTCCCATTCATCGACGAATCCGCCGGGCAGTGCCCAACCATGAGGCGGGTTGGCTCGTTCGATTAGTAAGACTTCTAGTCTGTGAGCAGAAGTGTTTTGACGATAAACGACAACATCGACGGTGGGTGTGGGGTTTCGATATTCCAATGGTAACTCCGTGTGGCGATACGATAAGGCGCTAAGAACCTTCAGGTACTCAGTGGAGTTTAATGAACCAAGTTTGTACAGAACGGGATTGTGAAATCACCGCTCATGATGTCATCCCCAAAAGATAAGTCGAAGGTTCCACTAGCCCAATCCCCATCGACATCTGTCACAGTCAACAGTCCGTCGGTTGAGGTTGTAACTTCAAAGGCTTCACCATTGATGTCTAAAAAGGATGATCGAATAGGGGCTTCACCACCCGTAGAGTACGTTCCCATAACGACATCAGAATCATTGAAATTAATTTGAAGGGCTTCTAGATCTCGTTGGTATGGAGCCTCTCCATTGCGGTAGATTTTGTCCAGCCAGTAGGTTTCTTTACAGTCAATCTCGATCGAGAAGAATGCAATGTATGGACCACCATAAAATGCGGTTACAGGGGTAAAGGAATTTCCTTCGATTGAACCAGTTACTTCCATAATTGTTGGATTGCATCCAAGCATCATCGCGAGCCACAACATAGACACCTCATATTGGTTTTGGTTAGGTTTTGACACCGTAACCGTTTCAAATATCAAAAAGCAAGACGCTGGAGAAAGCATAATGAGTACATCGCATCCCTTTTCATCGTTGCCGCACCGTCGAGGTCAAATTTATCTGGAGTGGATATCCAATCGAGAAACCGTCTTGTGGTTGGACAATCCAGAAGCTCGAAATGCCATGTCTATTGCTATGATGCATCAGTTAGAAGACGTCGTACTAGAGTTAGAGGAAAAGCAGCCAAACGTTGTTGTTATTCGAGGTAAAAACAATCATTTCTGTGCAGGAGGTGATCTTGATGATGTCAAAGAGTATTTGCTCGGTCCAGATGTGGGAAGTGCAATGTGTTCTTGGATGACCGATTTGACTACTAGGATTCGTCGTTTACCGTCCTATATTATTGTAGTTTTAGAGGGCGCGGCCATCGGTGGTGGGGCAGAGTTGTTGACATTGGGAGATTGGATCATTGCTGACAAGAAGAGCAAGATTGGTTTTGTACAAGCGAGACTCGGTGTAACGACAGGCTGGGGCGGTGGATCTCGGTTGATTGAGCGAATTGGAAAGGTGAAGGCGACTCAATTGCTAGCAATGAGTACAATTGTTTCTGTCAATTCTGCACTTGACATGGGACTGATTGATGCTGTAACGAATTCTATAGACGATTTGTTAGAAGAAAAGATGCGTCGATTGATGAAACAACCATCTCATACCTTTACAAGATTGATGACATGGTTACATCACGAGAATGAACAACAACTGGAACATCAAACATTTTCTTCAACGTGGGGGTCTGCTGAACATCGGTCTGCCCTTGGTCTATCTGATGGGCTGTCCAAAACCGACCCCTGAACCATCTATGCCGGTGTCCGACCACCCGTTGAGAAGCATTGCAGAACCTCTTGAGTTACAATCGGGTCAAACGGGTCTCATCGAAAATGGGGTCTACATTGATTCGACCAAACTCTTTTCTCTACACGTTCCAGAAGACTGGGTTGTGGAAGGGGGGAATCCTTTTGGTGAACGTAGACTGTTCATGCGTCATAGAGTGGAAGAATATCATGTTGAAATATGGCGTGTTCCAGGAACTCAGTATCGTCCAGTTCCGAGAGAAGATTGTTTATGGGCATTTGTTGACCGAGGATTGTACTCAGATTGGTCTGAGAATAGAACGGTCAATGTAGCTACATGTTACCCAATCACAGATTCTCATTCTGTGATTTTCGTATATTTGAAGCACTGGAAAGGGGCTACGTGGCAGATGGAGGGCCATGTGTCCTTAGATGTTTTGGTCGAAGGAGAGCGAGAAACGCGGGATTTAATTCAAAGCGTCAAGTGGAGCGTCGACGTACCAGGCCAAACATCAGAAGGCCCATGAGAATCGCAAGTTTTGGAGTGGTGCGACCATTGCTCGAGCACCCTTCTTCGCACCCAGCATCACCGTCCTCACCACATCCAGTGCCCGTAGTGTATGGGACAACACCAATAGAGGCAAAGGCGCCTAAGTCAGCGGTGTTTTGACCAGTACCAGCAAACTCCAGATCTGACAATCCGACTCCATTAATCGCGGGCAACGTAAATGCCAAATCACCAATCAAAGATTCAATGTCTATCAGTCCCAAGATGGTGTCGAACTGATCAATGAAGCTGTCCATAATTAACTCATCCGAATCCGGAAGGAACTCGTTGTAAGACAGTGATGGATCCACGCGGTCTCCATTCAAGTCAATGTCAACAGCTAAGTCACCAGTTTGTGTGTTGAAGGGAATGTTGATTCCGACATCCGTATTGATGCCCAGCGTCAAGATACGAGTTTGACGGCCGTCAATTTCTGCAAAGAAGTCCAAACCCAAGTCTTCAACATCTATTGCCGCATCTGATGCTGTGGTCATATTGAGTTCCAGTGGAACAGCAGGTTTGGTCTGAATAATCAGAGGAGAGGTCTCCGGAAACAAATCAACGAACGCATCTCCTGTAATTAAGTTTAAGATGCTCGTGTCAATTGGAAAGGTACTGGCATCGATGGTTTGACACAAGACCCCTGATCGCCACGCGCTGTACAATATTTGATTTGCAAAGTCATCATCAATCGTTACCAATACATCCCCACTGACTCCGGGTGGTTTGTACCCGATGTTTCGAAGCGTCGTGGGGGTGGCAAGGGAACCGTTGGGATCAAATGCACTGATACAGTCTGCGCCCGCCCCTGTGGTCGCAGAACCATTCATTTGAACTCGGAGTCCTTCAGGTTTGATGGTGATATCGTCTGGATTCAGAGCCACATCGAGTGTGGATCCTTCAAATTCTATCGACTCTTGAATGCTGAGTTGATTAAACGCATCTTCAATCGTTTCTTCTAGCGTAGGCACAAGTTCCACGACGAGTTCTTCTATGGTCGGCTCTACAATGCTAAGAATAAGGTCAAAGACAGACAACCCAAAGAAATTTAGGACGCTTTCAAATGTACTGAGTGCACAGTTTTCTACATTAATATCATCACTGGTAAGATCGTAATTGTAAGAAAAGTTCTCGAAGGAAGCGTTCAGTTCATTCACTCCATCTCCATCTAAATCCGCGACACTCATCATTATTTGTGCGGCAATATCTACTTGGAACGGATCAACATAAGCCTCACAATTGTATTCAATACACAATGAAAGCATATAGTCGAGTAAGAATGGATTGACGGCATCGTTGATGTTGACTTCCAAAGCGACACCAAAGTCTAAGAACCCTTCTTTGGGAATGATATCTGCATCGGCAACAGAAATACCGATATTCAAATCTGATATGTCAAACCAAATATCATCCCAGCATGAACCACCCCTTGAAATATCTTCACTTACATCGTCAACAGGTAGGTCCATAGGGATAAGAGCAGGAATGATCTCAACGACTCTCGCAAATCCATCTGGAGGGATGTCGACCACAATGGCATTTTCTATCTCTGCATCTGGAGGGTTGACGCCAGCGTCTGCTGTCAGTCCAAAGAGCGTAAGTGCGAACATCATGTTGGGCTCCTCAATAGGCGATGATAAAACATCATAGCATGTTTAGCAACAACCCTTCAAATCGATTCAGACAATGCTTCAATCAATCCTAGAAATTATAGGATCCATGTATCCAATCTCGAGATTGGTTTGTGTCTAATCTCTTCAACGGGAATAAAGTGACCGCCAACCGCATGAATGGCTCTCGAATCTGTTCGCAACCCATCTCCGATTAAATATGTCTGACTTCCGGGAACTCCAAGCTGTGACATAAGGTGGTAACATCCATCTGGAAGAGGTTTTAAACATCCTGAATGCATCCCAATGGCAATGTGATGTAGGTTTGTCTGTTCAAACCATTCGTTCAGAAGCGGTTGAGAAAAGTCTGAGAATATGGCGAGCCAATATCCGTTGGATTGAATGTACTCAATGAGTTTTGTGCTCCAAGACTCAGGATGACCAAACTGAGAGGGTGTCGTAGTCATTATTGTCCGGTCTTTAGTGGTTCGACGTCCGCGTAGAGATACGGCTCGTTGAGACTGTTTGATTTTATGCTGCCATTCATTGCGAAAAAGCCAAACTGTTCTAGGGTTTGTCCAGTCAATCAGCGTATGATCAACATCCAACAGGAAGAGTTTTTTTTGGAAAAATGATGTCATCACTTTGACACATATCTAGAATTTGAATAAGTTACGAGTGTTGTTTATTTGAATTTTTGAAGAGACAACTCATTGAGAATGTTGTGGCCGGATAGCTCAGTTGGTAGAGCGGAGGATTGAAAATCCTTGTGTCGACAGTTCAAGTCTGTCTCTGGCCACCTTTCTTATTTTTTACAGCAGTTATGAAGACGTCATCAAAACAACGTATTGTGCTATATACTTTTACTCTTCTTATGAGTATGGGGTGTCAAAGTGACGAGTGTATCCGTCTGTGCACATCGATCAGTGCTCAGTTGGACAGCTGTCAAAATGAATGGAATACAGATTGGCGTTATCTGGATGCCTCTTCTTCAACGGCTTTTGAAAATGTGTGTCAGGATACTTGGTCAGATAGCATCACCACACTTGAATGGCGAGAGCGTGTAGAGGCAGAGTCACAATGCAATGAAGTGCTAACACAATTATCCAACAATGAAATCGAATGTGTCGATTTACAGTTGCTGTATTTTTATGACCCGAAGTGAGAGTTCATAGCCTGACTGTATGACCTTGATGTTTCTAGAGTTGTATCGATTGTTACAATTGCAATGCGATGGTTGTTCCTTGACGAATGGCGCGCTTCGCGTCCAACTCGCTAGCGACGTCTGCACCACCGATCAAGGTTATTGGCATGTCCTCTAAATTGGATACCAAATCTCTATTGGGTACCTGACCAGCACACAATATGATGGTGTCGACCTCTAGAACTTGTGCAGCGTCCTTGTGTGTAAAGTGTAGGTGTCCACGTTCATCAATTCGCTTGTATGTTACTTCACTCAACATTGTAACCCCAAAGGACTTTGCGGTACTTCTGTGAATCCAACCGGTGGTTTTCCCCAGTCGGGCTCCCAATTTACCTTTAGAACGTTGCATCATTGTGATTTCACGCATTGCCTTATGAGGTTCTGCGGGCTTCAATCCACTGCGATGAGTGAAGGATCCATCGATTCCCCAATTGTCGAAATACTCTTGAACGTCCGGGAGAACTTGTGATTCTGTGGGAGTATGATTTAAAAACTCAACGACATCAAAGGCAATGCCACCTGCTCCAATTAGAGCGACCCGTTTCCCAACGGGTTTGTTGTGTCTTAGAACATCCACATAGTTCAATACATTGGGATGGTCGATACCTGGTAGGACAATCGGTCTAGGGTGGACGCCGGTAGCCAAGATAATGTGGTCCGCAGAGTGCTTTCTTAGGTTTTCTGTGGTGGCGGGATGGCTCAGTTTCACTGTTACCCCGTGAGCATCTAGTTGATGGGTGTAGTACTTCAGCGTTTCGTAAAATTCACCTTTGCCGGGAATCCTTTTTGCCATGTTGAATTGTCCGCCGATCTCATGAGATTGTTCCCATAACTCGACGATGTGTCCACATTCTGCTGCTGTGACGGCACAGGCAAGCCCCGCCATGCCTGCACCCACTACGATAACAGTCTTTGGTGTTGTGGCTTTTGCTTTGGGCATTTCGGTTTCATGACAGGCAAAAGGATTGACCAGACAGGAGGCGACCTTTTGTTCGAACACATGGTCTAAGCAAGCCTGGTTGCAAGCGATGCAAATATTGATCGATCGCTCTTTGGAATCCATGGCCTTTTGTACCAGAAATGGATCGGCCAAGAATGGACGCGCCATCGATACCATATCTGCTTTACCGTCTGCTAAGACCTTTTCTGCTATCGTAGGGGTATTGATGCGATTGGACGTAATCACGGGTATGGAGATGTGTTCTTTGATTTGAGCGGTAATGCCACTGAATGCAGCTCTTGGGACAGAAGTTGCAATCGTTGGGATACGGGCTTCATGCCATCCAATTCCGGTGTTTAAGATCGTGACTCCAGTCTCTTCGAGCGCTTTGGCAAGCTGAATGACCTCTTCTTTTGTGGATCCACCTTCAACCAGATCCAACATAGATAGTCGAAAAATAATGATGAAGTCCGGACCGATGGCTTCTCGTACGGAGCGGACAATCTCAAGTGGGAATCGAATTCGATTTTCATACGATCCACCCCAAGAATCTGTTCGGTGATTTGTTCGTTTGGCGATGAACTGATTGATGAGATGGTTTTGCTAGAGGAAGATATACTTATTGTACTAAGAGAACATGGGCAGAAAGGCTCTCATCTACAGCTTGTATGTAAATAAACCGATGTTTGGTAACGTTGATAGCGTTATTTAAGACAAAAGCGCAGAATTTCCTTAAAGAGCCATACGGATATTTTGTGCAATGGTGGTCTCCAGCGTACGTTTAGCTGACATTTTACTTTCTTTGCCATGAAAATACAGAATATGGTGTTTCAGTGGAAACGAGTGTTACTATGAAGTCTCAGTAATAAGCTGTCAGGTGAAAGTCAAGAATAAACAAAGGAGTTGT
>CAJWHX010000083.1 GCA_913040875.1 uncultured Pseudomonadota bacterium
GCCGGAGCCTGAGCCCGAGCCGGAGCCCGAGCCCGAGCCAGAGCCAGAGCCAGAGCCCGAGCCCGAGCCGGAGCCTGAGCCCGAGCCTGAGCCCGAGCCCGAACCGGAGCCCGAGCTCGGGCTCCGGGTCGAGTTCGAACCCTCGGACTTGAGCGAGGGCCACGGTGATGCCGCAAAGCAACTCAAGGCGGATAGTCGCCCATGACATCGCGCCGCCACAGTACTTGTCCATCCCAGATAACTCGGACTGTCTCTTCGCCTTCCTCGCCGCTTCCTTGTCCGCCTGCTTCTTCTTGCAAAGAGACCAGCAGTGAATTGTCTGTAGTGTTGTATACACCCGGTCCCTCATAGTCGCCGCGCAGCATCACCCGCAATACAAATACATGTGCCCCAGTACCATTGCGCCAAAAGGTGTTGAAATTGGATGCTGCGGATGGAATCTGACAGGTTGGGGTATCAAACAGTAGAGAAAGAGTCTCGACACCAGATGTTTCTATGACAATCGAGTCTGGTTTTGTCGGAGTGGTGTCTTCGACCATCGCTGTGTCTCCAGCAGTGTCAGATTGTTCTTTGTTTCCACAGGCGAATAGGCTGATAAATAAGGGTAAACAAGTCATTTGGGCGTCTCCTCAATAAAAAATGTGTTGAACCGAATATTCAACTTGATAACTTTTATTAGTGTATCCATATCGTGCAGGGTAAAACAAAACAGGGGGATAAAAGATGGAAAGAGTAGCGACCACGATGCGATCAAGAGGAGAATTGATTGATCGAATGCAGCAGAACAATTTGTTTAAAGGTTTGCCATCGGGCGTGTATCAATTCTTAGCGGATCTCTCAGAAGTTTGGTCTTTTGCCCCTACAGAAGTGATCGTTGAACATGGGAAACAGAGTGATACTTATTATCTAATCGTCGAAGGTGAGGCGATTGTGTCATTGAAAGGTGGTCAACAAGTTGCAACACTTCGGCCCGCTGATGGTTTTGGGGAAGTTGGATTGCTCCTCAACACTCCTAGGAGTGCCTCTGTAATAGCAAAATCAGCAGTCAAGGTACTCTGTGTGTCGCAAAGTCAATTCATGCAATGTTTTGCCCGTTTTCCTGAGTTTGGAAAGTTGCTGTCTACTTTGCTGGCACAGCGGTTGTCCGACACGTTAACACAGGTTCCGACAGTGGGTTCTGAGACAGAAATGCCGAGTGCGGAGATATTGAGTCTGCTGCCTCTGCCACTGATTCAAAGACTTCGTGTGCTACCGATTTCTACAGATGAAAATCGTTTGACGGTTGGGTTTGTTGATGACCCACAACCAGAGATTGTAGACCGCATACAGCAATTTTTACCTTCGATGGAAATCCAGGTGTGTTCTATATCGAGTCGGTTTTTCAATCAAGCACTGCAAAGTATCAGTGGTATTGGTGAAGAAGAAGAGGAGTCATCCTCTGAGGAACAGGGTCCAGGAATGCCGTCTAAGCTCCGAACATTGCTCAATCGGATGGTTTCAGAAGGCGCCTCTGACTTACACCTTTCGGCGAAGCGCAAACCCCATTGGCGCATTGATGGTGTGATGAAATCGATGAAGGATGTAGCCAAAACGGGTACGAATGAGGTGCTTGAACTGTTAAAACCGACGATGCGAGCCCAATCGATAGAGGACTTTGAAGTCCGTAATGAGACAGACTTTGCAATTGCCTTAGAGCATCATGCACGCTTTCGCGTCAACCTATTTAGGGACAACAATGGCATATCGGCAGTGCTCCGACTCATCCCCAATCGAATCATGACCGTGGGTCAGCTCGGACTTCCCAAGGTGGTTCTAGAATTGGCTCAGCAACCAAAGGGGCTAGTCTTGGTAACTGGAGCAACGGGTTCCGGTAAGTCAACAACCCTTGCGGCGATGGTTGATTATCTAAATAGAACTCAATCCATTCACATTATCACACTTGAAGATCCGATTGAATTTGTTCATGAATCGCACCAAGCGCTTGTCAATCAACGAGAGGTGGGGACTCATACAGATACCTTTAAATCCGCACTGAGATCCGCTCTTCGTCAAGACCCCGATGTCGTACTCGTAGGGGAGTTGAGAGATCAAGAAACGGTCCAGTTGGCACTAGAAGTCGCCAACACTGGACATTTGGTGTTTGGAACCTTGCATACGATGAATGCGATCTCCTCGATCGATCGCATTGTAGATATTTTTCCTGCGGATCAACAGAATCAAATTCGGTCGTCTCTGTCTGAGGTTTTGAGGGGGGTTATCTCACAAACTCTTTGTAAGAAACGCACGGGTGGTCGTGTAGCAGCTCTAGAAGTGCTGGTGGTCAATCAGGCTGTTTCTGGACAGATTCGAACGGGTAAGTCCACGCAGATTGAATCCACCATGCAAACAGGAAAAGGTCTGGGGAACCGATTGCTGAGAGAGGCTCTTGCCGAATTGGTTCGAACAAATGTCATTACATATGAAGAAGGCTTGAAACGTTCGATTGACAAAGCCCTCTTCACTAGGATAATTGGTAAACGATAAGAACTGCGAGAGCAACTCGACATGTACAACGCGCAGTTTGGAGGCACAGATGCCAGAGAGCAAACCATTTAAAGTTCATCGCCGTTTTGACCGTATCGCTCGTTTGACCGGCGTGAATGGATTAGAATCGTTGCATGATGCACACGTCATGGTCATCGGACTGGGTGGTGTAGGGTCCTATGCTGCCGAAGGGCTTGCTCGGTCAGGAGTGGGGAGATTGTCATTGGTTGATTTTGACATGGTTTGTGTCACCAATTCGAACCGTCAGATTCAAGCGATAAAAGGTAAGGTTGGAAAACTTAAAGCCAATGTTTTGGCAGAGAGACTGCAGACCATCAATCCGAAAGCTACCATCAAAGCGATTCCACTTTTTTATGATAAGCGCACCTCGGATTTGCTCCTAAAAGGCAAAAACAAGCCCGACTTCGTGGTAGACGCGATTGACAATGTGACTGCCAAATGCCACCTCATCAATGCCTGTCGAGAGTTGGATATTCCGCTTGTAGTGTCTACAGGTGCGTCTGGTCGATGGGATCCTACGCAGATTGAAACGGCTGATCTAACCAAAACCAAGGTGGATCCATTGGCGGCAACGGTTCGTAAAATTCTTCGTAAGCAATATGATTTTCCGCGAAATGGCAAGTGGCACATTCCAGCGGTGTACTCAGCTGAGCCCCTCCAAGCACCCGTCGTTCTTCCGTATGATAGAAATGGCGACTTTCAGTGTGTTTGTCCAAGTGGTGAAAATACCTACCACAACTGCGAGGAGCGGAACGTGATTTGGGGAACAGCCGGGTTTGTGACTAGTGTCTTTGGTATGACCTGTGCCAGCGTAGTGGTGCGAGAACTGGTGAATCGTTGAGCGATGAGTCTCGTCTCTATGCAGAGGTACACACTTCTGGGGAGAAGATCTATCTCCCGCTGGATGAGATTGAACATCGATTGAAACTCGGGCAGATTGGTCTGGATGCCCACATCGATTGTCCCAGTTTGACGGGGCAAACGCCCAAACCCATTTGGATGATAGAGAGACTTGCTCACTGTGCTGATACTCCAGAAGCTCGAATGATGGAGCATATGCGTTCCAATCGGACACCATGGGTTGCACTTCTGGGACTTTTTTGTATTGTGTTGGGGGGAGTGTTGCAGCAGCGAGGGTGGATATCCATCCGTGAAACCGGTGTGGGGTGGGCGTCTATAACACTTCAGGATCGTTGGTGGTCTCCTTGGACGTATTGGCTGTCCCATTTAGACAGGATGCATTGGGTGGGGAATGGTGTGCTCTATTATTTCTGTGCACAGAGAGTCGAGCGGATTGTGGGTTCTCAATCTTTGATTCATCATCTGTCCATAGTCTTGTTGGGTTCTGCCTTGGCAATTTGGATTTGGGAATCGGGTACGGTGATCGGCGCTTCTACCCTTGTGTTTGGATTGTGGGCGATGCAGGTGGGGTGGGGATTTCGATTGGCTCACAGTCTCCCCTCGAAAATGCAAGCTCACTACGGGTGGGGCAATTTTTTGGTTTTTGTACCGGCATTGGTTCTCAATGTTCTATCAACCGAAGTATCTCACGTTGCTCACTGGGCTGCGATGGGGATTGGTGGTGGGCTGGCAGCCTGGTCGACGCCATTCACCAGTCGTCCGATCATTCAACGGTCTATGGGTATATGGCTGAAGATATTGGGTGTGCACGTGCTGGGTATTTGCGTGTTCTTGTACTTGATGCAACATTCGCTGACGTATTCTGAACGTCACTCTTCTGATGCGGGATTTTCTTTGCCCATACCAGACCGTTTTGACTCGACAAGTTTGTGCAATCGGCCTGCTTGGAAGAGTGAAGGAATGACAGTGTACTCTACCGGTCGATGGATATATGCATCCTCAAAGGATTCGAAGTCGACTTTGGTAACAGCTGCTTGGCACGATTGTGAGGTGGATCAGATTACCTGTACTGAGCAGGGAACCCGTGCATTAACTTCATACGGTGACTTTCAATTGTATCCAGATACAGAATGGCAAATGGTCTCTTGTTATGGCGACATAGATGTATCGGAACGGGTTGTGCAAAGGGGCAAGTTGCTTCTACGAGTTGGATGCGTCCACGAAACTCCAGAAACATATGAATTGTGTGAGGAGTGGTTGTCACTCGTCGCTATCGAAGAGACTCTTCAAGAAAAACGACAGTTTTTAGAGTGGAAAGACAATGATCAACGTGGGGATAGAACGTTAAATTATGCAGATCAACTGAGTAGTGTTGGGCGCATAGAAGAGGCTGATGCATTACTGGTGGAAGTGGAGTCTAGGTTTGACGGGTATCAGTGGAGAGGGACCGAAAAGCGTTTGAGGCTACATTTGCAGCATTCCTATGACTGGAGTCGAGAGAAAGAGTGGCTTACGAGCCGTGCACAGTCGATCCCAGTCGATGAGATAACCGTTCTTCGTTTGGTGGTGTTGTTGTCCAATGAACGAGGGTGGTGTGAGATTGGGAGACAGGCATGGAATCGTTGGCGAGTGTTGATGCCGACTGGTTTGGATGACATTGAGGGACTGGTCAAACAGTGTGATGGGGACTAGGTATAGGCTCACATCAATCCTATGAGAAATTATGAGCGCCTTTCAACGTCTATATTCTTTGGCAAAGCAAGAATCCACATCTCTATTGTGGGGAACGCTGTTTCTATTGATCGCATCGGGACTCAATTTGACCTATCCGATGCTCATAGGCAAGCTGATCGACTCGGTTAAAGACGGTGGCGGCCAAGAGGCGGTGAATCAATACGCAATTTGGATGATCGGCATCTTTATTTTGGTGGGGGTGTCCACATTTTTTCGATCGTACCTTTTTACGGTGGCTGGCGAACGGATTGTGACAAGACTCCAAGAACGGCTGTTTCAACAGGTTCTATCTCAAGAGATCGGTTTTTTTGATCATCGAAGAACCGGTGAACTACTCAATCGGTTGACATCTGATGCCACCGTGCTTCAAAAGGCAGTGACTGTAAATGTGTCGATGGGTCTAAGATTTGCCTTGTCGGGGGTGGGAGCCATCGCCATTTTGATTTGGACGTCTTGGAAGCTGGCATTGTTGATGCTTGCCGTCGTACCAATCATTGCCATTGGTGCAGGTTGGTACGGACGAATACTTCGAAAGATCTCTCGATCAGTCCAAGATGCCTTCGCGGAAGCAAATTCGATAGCTGAAGAGAGCATCGGGGGAATTCGTACGGTGCGATCGTTTGCTCGAGAGGCTCATGAGCATGAACGGTACACTGCTGGAATTGAAACCGCATTTCAACTGGCGAAGAAGAGAGCATGGGTGGGGGCTTGGTTCTCTGGACTCATTTCCTTTGCTGGATATGGATCGATAGTTGCTGTCCTTTGGTATGGAGGTCATCTGTTGGCCAGTGGTGATATGGACTTTGGTGAGTTGACATCCTTTATGCTCTATACGTTTACAGTTGCATTTTCACTTGGGGCTTTGAGTGGATTGTATGAAGATTTTGCGAAGGCGATCGGTGCGAGTGATCGTGTCTTTGAATTGCTCGAACGTGAATCAGAGCAACCTGATGGGACAGAGGTCGTGAAAGAGCCGAAGGGTAAACTGGAGTTTCAAGATGTGGTATTCAGTTATCCAACCAGACCAGAAGCCCAGGTTTTGAACGGCGTATCTTTTTCGATTGAACCCAATCAAGTGGTGGCACTCGTGGGTCCTTCGGGCGGTGGAAAATCAACAGTGGCGGCCCTGATCAGTCGGTTTTATGACGTTCAATGTGGAAACATCAATCTGGATGGTCTTTCGTTATCTCAGATCAATATGAATTGGCTCAGAGAGCATGTGGCCGTTGTTCGTCAAGAACCGATTCTATTTGCAGCCAGCATTTTGGACAACATTCGCTATGGTAAACTCAGCGCGACCGAAGATGAGGTCATTGCAGCGGCGAAAGCTGCGAATGCCCATGAGTTTGTATCTGCATTTCCAGAAGCCTACGAGACGTTGGTTGGGGAAAGAGGAGTTCGGCTCAGTGGTGGACAAAAGCAAAGAATCGCCATCGCAAGAGCCATTTTGAAAGATCCGGTAATTCTCATTTTGGACGAGGCGACATCGGCTTTGGATGTCGAGAGTGAACACCTTGTGCAAGAGGCCTTAGAGAGACTGATGGAGAATCGTTCATCGTTGGTGATCGCTCATCGATTGAGCACGATTCAGCATGCGGATCGAGTTGTGGTTCTCTCCGAAGGGCGAGTCGTAGAAGAAGGCGTTCACGGTGATCTGCTTGCACAGGAAGGGTTGTACCATCGCCTTGTGCACAAGCAATTTGTCGGGTGAGTCATCCGTGGTTACCGTCCGAAGTTTGGATATAGAACTGTTTGTGTTGGTGTATTCCTTCACAATTGAGATACAAAGAGACAAGAAACCAACAAATGGAGATCCATGTGCAGCAGGAGTTTGGATTTGACGATCCCACATTTGGAGTAGAATCAGCCATTCGGATGCTCAATTCTCAGATGGCGTTTCTGGGTATGATGTGGCTGGAAGGTGAGGTGAGTGAGTTTAAAGCCTACCGGGGAGTCAATTGGTACTATACCCTGAAAGACTTTCACAACATGAAAGCGACCCTTCGATGTGCGATGTTTCAGAAACACACGAAGGGCAGTCGCAAGCCGAATGTTGGTGATAGAGTACTGATCAAAGGAGAGTTCAAGCTCAAAAATGGGAATGTACAGTTTGTTGTTTACAAGCTTCAAAAGATGGAGAGTCGTGGCGCCCATGAAATTCGATTGGAAGAATTGAAGAAGCAACTCAAAGCAGAGGGACTCTTTGATGAAGCCCGAAAGCGAGAGCTGCCTGAGTTTCCGAGGCGCATTGGAATTGTGACCAGTAAAGAATCTGCAGCATTACAAGATGTTCTTAAAGTGCTTAGAGACAGACTGCCAACGGCGATGCCATTGTTGTCAGATACGATGACGGAGGGCTCTCAAGCGGCACCGGAAATCTTACGAGCCTTACGATTGCTGCAAATCGGTGGTGATTGTGATGTCATTATTGTGACTCGTGGTGGAGGTTCACGGGAGTCCCTCATGGGATTCAATGATGAAGCAGTCGTTCGAGCGATTGCGAATTGTACTGTTCCAGTCGTTTGTGCTATCGGTCATGAGACGGACTATACGTTGTCTGAATTGGTCGCGGATTTAAGAGCCAGTACCCCAACCAAGGCCGCTTTGGAAGTGGCGGCTGTTTCTGAAGAGGATATTGGACATAGACTTCGGTTTATTCGTCAACGTTTGCAAAGGATTGTATTGCAGCGGATTCAGCATCAGCGCCAGATTTTAGAGCTTATTCAGCTCAAACCACCCCAGCAATTATTGGCGTCCCAGCGCCAGCGGCTCGAGCATATTCAACAGCATATTCGTCAACAGGTTCAACATCGATTTGACAGACAGAGGCAGTCTTTGGACGCCTTAAATGAGCGATTGCAGGCTTTGTCGCCACAGCACATTTTGCAGAAGGGGTTTTCTGTTGCCCTTAAGAACGGTTCTGTGATCACCAACTCTGCACAGGTTCAAAAGGGAGACCGATTGGTGATTCAACTGGCAGAAGGTAGTATTGAAGTGCAAGTGGTGTCTCCATCCTCATCGTCAAGGATGGAGGGTACTTCTCCGGAGTCTGATACAAGTGTGCCTGTAGAAACCCAGCTGTCTCTTTTTGAGTAAGACATCGTTCAAGGTTGGTTCTAAGATGGCTCTACGATATCTGTAACGCCTGTCGATTATCGAAAGTACAACGCTTGATGATCGGCTGATACTTGTCCAGTACCGGAGTTCGCAACTGCGCGGTTCCGTAAGTCATGAGTGGTGAAGTAACTTGTGGCGTGCACACGACCACCAGCACCACCACTGCCACTGTTTGGTTCAGCCCCAATCCACCAACCACCACCGCGCCACCACTGATACAGTGGAGCATTGTAGTTGTAGGTGTATCCAGATGTTGAAGCGATGCTCAAATTGGGATCGATGGCCTGTCCGCACACATGCCCATACGCAGAACAGCTACTGCTAAACTCGAGCTGTTTATTCAACGTAAAATAGCCAAAAGCACCATTTGTCTCAAAACCTTCGTAGATGATGTATTCAGTGCTTCCCAGATCGTACACAAGGATCTCATCGGCAAAGGCAGCCTCGATGAGTGGCATTTTTCCTTTGCAGTTTACGGCTGTCGAAATACTGGAGCAGTAATTGTTGTCGACGATGACCTGAGTTTCATCATCATTTCGAATTACGGAGATGAGACTCCATCCTCCGCCATCTGTCGTCATATCACAATAGATTTCATGTGAACCACTCCCATCGGGGTCAACCCAATAGACTCCATCAGATGCACTTGGGTTTTGGGTGATAATATCGAGACAGTTGTCTGCGGCACAAGTCGTATCCAATCCATAAAATGTGTCATCATCATCGATGAATCCATTGCAATCGTTGTCTACTCCATCACAGACGTCGTTGGCACTGTGATTGGAAGAACTGTCTGTATCATCGCAATCATCCCCACCTATAATACCTAGGCTACCGTTCCAGTTCGAACCACTGATAGAGCATTCGACATATCCATCGCCATCGTCATCCATTTCTTCAGGGGGTAAGACATTGTTCAGACAGTTATTGATAAAACCATCACAAATTTCAGTTGCATTTGGGTAGGATACCCCATTGCTGTCATCGCAGTCTGTATCATCCAAGACATATCCATTTGGTGGAGGGACACAAACCGTAAATCCAGTGGCAGCATCACCAAATCCATCACTGTCGTTGTCAAAATACCAAGTGAGTTCCTCATGATGGTTGTTGTCTGTATCATCGCAGTCATCCCCGCCAACAACAGAAGAGGACCCAGTCCAACCGTTTGAGTCTATAGAGCATTCAACATATCCATCACCGTCATCGTCGGTTTCATTGGATGGTAGAGTTGTGGTGTTGCAGTCATTGACAATACCGTCACACAGTTCAGGTGCACCAGTGTAAATAGAGGCATTCCCATCATCGCAGTCCCCATTTTGTGAAACATATCCAGTGGGTTGAAAGCAGCCGACTTGGCTTTGGGTATCCAGTCCGTATCCATCCCCATCGTCATCCAGATACCATGTAGTGGCATCGATTGCGCTTGCTTCATCGCTCACACCGTCACAATTGTTGTCGATGCTGTCTCCGCAAACCTCATCTGCTCCGGGATTGCTTTGAGAGTCGGCATCATCACAATCTCCACCCATTAAGGACAATCCTTCCGTCAGTTCACACGCCTCAATGGTCGTTGTATCTCCATAGCCATCCAGATCTGCATCGACATAAAACAACGTGAGCAAATCCTCGTCACTGACGCCGTTGCAGTTGTTGTCCAAGCCATCACAGATTTCTTCGGAATTTGGAAAGATCGTTGCATTATCATCATCGCAATCGCCCGATTGTGCGACATATCCATCCTCGGGTAAGCACGTTTCTGCGATTTGACTGTCATCACCGAATCCGTCTCCATCTGCATCCAGATACCATTCACTTGGGATGTTCTCATCGATGTCGCCGTTGCAATCGTTGTCCACGCCATCGCAAACCTCAGCACTGATTTGGTCAGCGGTTGAGCAGGCAAGGCTCAGGAGGTCATCGCCGCACACCACGGTACCGCCGTAGCAGGCACCGGTTCCGCAACCATCCCCTTTGACGAGATCAGGGGTACCGTTGGCGTCGGTGAACGTTACGGTTCCGTTGGCGCCATAGTTTTCATCAATTTCGCCATTGCAGTCGTTGTCGATGTCATCGCACGAAGCCTCAAGGCTTTCGAAGCCCGCATTGGCTG
>CAJWHX010000084.1 GCA_913040875.1 uncultured Pseudomonadota bacterium
GGGAACCAGCAATATTTGAAAAATTTAAGGTAAGTGCTAAAAAAAAATCTAATATTAATAGGTCAAGCCTTAAATGGGAAAAACAACTAAACAACTAAGAGGGGATAAGAATGACAATAAATTTTAGAGCACCAGATATAAAAGAGCTAAAACCAAGAATTTTGGTAATTGGAGTTGGTGGAGCTGGAGGCAATGCAATTAATGAAATGATAGAGTCGGGTTTAGAAGGAGTAGAGTTTGTTGCAATAAATACCGATGCCCAAGATTTAAAAGCTAGTAAAGCAAAGGCAAAAATTCAAATTGGTTTAAATTTAACAAAAGGACTTGGAGCAGGAGCAAAAATTGAAATTGGACAAGCAGCTGCAGACGAGTCTCTAAATGAAATAGTCGATCTTTTAAAAGGTGCAAATATGGTCTTTATCACCGCAGGTATGGGCGGTGGAACCGGTACCGGTGTAACACCTGTATTGGCAGAGCTAGCACGTGAGATGGGAATCCTGACCGTTGGCATTATCACGCGTCCATTCTTGTTTGAAGGTCAACGTAGACGCAAGACCGCTGAAAAGGGTGTTGACACCATGAAGCATTGCGTGGACACCCTCATAGCAATTTCCAATCAACGTCTCCTCGCAGCCTTCCAAAACATCGCCCTCAAAGATGCTTTTGTTGAAGTCGATAACGTTCTGTACCAAGCTGTTCGTGGAGTCTCTGACCTTATCAATATGTCTGGATACGTGAATGTCGACTTTGCAGATGTTCAGTCCATCATGGCTGGCAAAGGAATGGGTCTCATGGGGGTTGGAATCGGTGAGGGAGATCGTGCTGTCATTGAGGCTGCTGAATCTGCTGTCAACTCGCCACTCCTCAATGAAATGAGCATGACAGGGGCTCGAAATATCCTCATCAACATCCGTGGTAGCGAATCATTGGGAATCCATGCAATCGATGAAGCCAATCGGGCCATTTCGGAGGCTGCTGATCCGGATGCAAACATCATCATTGGACTCATTGAAGATCCGACGATGGGCAACACCGTTCAAATCACCGTTATTGCAACGGACTTTGAAGATGCCACAACCGAATACACCTCAAATATTGAGCGTCGTGTTGTCGGAGGTGTTCTTCCAGAGGCACCTGACAATGGCAATACCACACCTCAATCAACGGGAACCAACATGACGCGCGGGCAAACCAAAGCGCCATTGTTGAACAATACGCGTAACAATTGGATGATGGAAGAGTTTCACCTCCCTCGGTTTCGCAGATAACGCTTGTTCAGACACCATCTAGAGCAAATAAAGCTACAGCACATATAAGGAGGTCATGTACCTCCTTTTCCTATATTCGCGTTATCGTTGGGATATCGGTCTTCTAGTTCAATGCTGACATCTATTTTTGGAAGGACGCAACACAAGTACCATACGTCCATTCAGGGTGGTTTCAAATACCTCCACTTTTCCAGATTGTATCAACACGTCAAGCAGTTCTTGACGCGGATTTCCTGGTGGAGGACAGGGACCTGTGGGTTTCCACTTGTTCTCAAAGTACCAACGCGTAACAAACCCATCTCGCCCATTGAAATATGTCCACGCTTCAACAAGCTGTTGAAGCAAATCTTGGGCAGTCTGTGTTTGTGGCAGGACAGAAATCCCCTTTTGAGTCGCAAAATCTTCCAATCCTGTACGTAAGTCAATGATATCATAGCAGTGCACTCGCATGGATCTAGATAAACACTGTCCTCCCCATGTAGCTACATAAACCGGTTTCCCAAATGAGTTCACGGCTTCCAATGCGGGGACCAAATCTTCATCTCCGCTAAATACCACTGCAGCATCAAAGGTATCCCGAGCTGCGAGTTGAACCATCTCAGCAACCAAACGCGTATCCACACGCTTTTCAATCTGATAACGAATGCTCGCTTGACAATGAGGACAAGAGGATTCGCGTTCCACGATTGGTTCTCGACGTACAAAGAACCCCCTTTTAATCTCGAGTCCACCAAGAAATCGATCTAGACCAGACTGCTCAGAAAAGCCCGTATAGTAATATGCACCGGTCATCCGAGCTTTTGTATCGATTGAATTGACGACCCAATCGGCTAGCAACTCATAATTAATTTCCCAGCTGGTATATTGAGACCGTAGGGCCCGGTAGAAATTGTTGCCATCAAAAAATAGCGCGATACGCATGGTACACCTCAAAAAATAAATTCAAACATAAACAGTAAACATAAAAGTACAGTGTAATCACCATGACACAGCCCTTAGAATATTTCAAGATGTTCGGTGCAATTGTTGCACTCTGTTTACCATTGGGATGCACATCCGACATCGCTTCAACTCAAAATCAAAAAATTGAGCAACGTTTGAACTCCTTGCAAACGCAGAGTCAACAATTAGAAGAGACAGCTTTTGAGATTGAAAGTCAAATCGATGAAATTCGACGAGCATCTCCCGATACACGCAGTGATGAGATTGAAACGTTACACACGCAATTCAAACGGTTAAAATCCACTCATGAGGCACTACAAAAGGAAATGCGCGGTCTACGACAGGAACTATCTATCGGTCGATAGAGACAAATAACCGACTACTTCAGCAACAGCTGTTCACTTAAAATACTCTGTACGTCTAAGGACAATCTCTCGAAATTAACGTCTACAAACGGAATGCTGTCCTCCAACTGGTCGGTCAGATCAATTACAGTTTGAAATGTTTCATTTGCTTCTGGAGCGTATTCGACCAAGCAAAACTGCCACGACCAGGATGGCTCCGTTCTATCCAACGCTTTTGCAAGCGATGCCATCACAGTCAGTTGCATCGGAGTTGATTCAGCATAGACAACAGCCCTTGTATGGCTTTTTCCTTGATGCAGATGACAGGTTGATGGGGATGGTTCCAGATGAAACTGTTCTGCTCTCTTCGACCACCACTGCACGGGATCGGTCCCTCTATCCAACGCCCAGTATGCACGGCGCAAATCCTCTTGATTCACAGACTGCACCCCCGTTGGTGGAACATGAATCCTCAATGTCTCTGGTGCGCATGCCACACTTAGACTACCGAGTACTGAACATGTGCTTAACAATACTGATGATCTTTGAACCATCGAATGGTCGCCTCTATCGCATGTTCAATCGGTTTTGGTTCCACACCCAATTCTCGAATCATCTTCGCCCCCGTACGGAAACGATTTTCCTGCATCGACCGCAATACGTGAGGATCCAGTCCTGCAAAACGATGTGGATCAAGGGCTATGAGTGGTCCACCGATGGCACTCAGCAGCTGCGTTCCCATCTTCGGAACTGCGAAATTGGGTGGCTTCTTTCCTAAAACGTCCGCTGCTTTCGTCAACAAATCTCGATAGGTTAAATTGTGTGCACCAAGTAAATACCTCTCACCACGCACCCCTTTTTCCATTGCAGCAATATGAGCATCCGCACAATCATCGGCACCCAAGAAGCACTTTCCACCTTTTGGATACACCGGTAAACGTCCTTTACAGAGAGACAAAATCATCTGACCAGAGGTTGGCTTTACATCCCATGGACCCAAAATGTAATCTGGATTGACGACTACAGTATCCAACTCTTCCCAACCAAGTACCAAGTCTTCACTCTGCAATTTGGTGTTGTAATAGTGCCGTAGCGCACCTCTCCTACCATAGATATCATTGAGAGGAATTGACCAGTCTTCGCAATCATTATTTGGATCTGGGAGTGTTTTGGTGAAGCCAACAGTGATGCTGGACGAACAGTGTACAAATCGGCGAACATTTGCTTGTTCAGCCGCACGAAGCAATGCACGAGTACCAAAGATGTGCACTTGGGTCATCCGTGACAACCCTTCGGGCGACGGATCAAATATTCCAGCCAAGTGATAGACACCGTCTGCACCCTCCATCACTGCCGCGAGGTCATTGACCTCGGTAGACTGATCAAGCAGTGGAATTGCATGAAGCCCAACAGCCAGTCCTTCAACGAGCAAATTGGGCTTGCGGATGATGCACTCGACTTGATGTCCGTGTGCGAGAAGTGCTCTGACCAAGTTGGCACCCAAAAAGCCAGTGGCTCCTGTGACGACGTACTTGGCCATTTGACACTCCTACATAAAAATACGGCTTAACGTTGCTTAAACAACTCGCGAGCAATGATCATACGTTGGATCTGCGAGGTTCCTTCATATATCTGGAAGATCTTAGCATCGCGCATGAGTTTTTCAACTGGGTACTCCTGTGAATATCCATATCCCCCATAGATCTGTACCGCGTCGGTGGTGATTTGCATCGCCATATCAGCACAAAATGCTTTCGCCATCGAAGCGTACATCGTGTTCTGCAATCCAGCATCTTTTTTCGCTGCTGCTTGCCAGCAAAGCAAACGACCCGCCTCAATATTCATCGCCATTTCTGCGAGTTTAAACTGAATCGCCTGATGCTTGGCAATGGGTTTACCAAAAGTGCGACGCTCTAAGGAATACCCTTTTGCGTACTCATAAGCAGCACGAGCGACACCTACAGCAGCAGCGGATACAGCAGGACGGGTATGATCAAAAGCATTCATCGCCAGCATCCAGCCCATTCCAACTTCACCAACCACATTCTCGTGAGGTACAACGACATTTTCAAAATTCACAGAACGTGTATCTGAAGCGCGCTGCCCCATATTGTGCTCTTTACCGCCAATAGAAACCCCTTCCCAGTCTCGTTCTACGATGAAAGCTGTCATCCCCTTGTATCCTGCAGATTGGTCGGTGTATGCAACGACAAAATACCAATCGGCAACACCAGCATTGGTGATCCACATTTTGTTGCCATTCAAAATCCAGTTGTCGCCATCGCGAACGGCAGTGGTTTGTAGACTGGACACATCAGACCCAGCACCTGGCTCTGTAACTGCATAGGCAGCCATAATTGGTCGACCATTCTTTAAATCAGAGACTTGAGGTGTCAAATACTTTTCAATCAACAGCCGATCTCCACTGACAAGAATCGGTGCTTGAGCCAAACCATTGGCTTCCATTGCTGTTCCAATTCCTGAACATCCCCATGCGAGTTCTTCAGCTATTAAAATGCCTTCTACGTGACTGGCACCAAGTCCGCCAAACTCTTCAGGAACATGTACATTCATGAGACCAGCTTCCCATGCTTGTGTGAGTACATCCCATGCATACTCCCCTGTTGAATCGTGGTGGGCTGCAGCTGGTCGAATGACGTCCGCAGCAAACTCGCGCGCGGCTTCTCTCAGCATTTCTTCGCGTTCAGATAAATTAAACGTAATACCTTCTGACATGGTTTTGAACCTCTTGGTTGAATCGGGTTGAAATAAAACTCAAAATACAATAGATTGTAACCCCAAATGCAAACCTTGCCATAGAAAACTGCGTTCGTATACCCCTCTTTTGATTGCAAGATAGTGCGATGGTCATTACACAGAATCAAGATACAGTTGTTACAGTAATAGGTAGACAGTTATGATCCGATCAACTCCAACGCCAAATCCAGATGCCTTTCTCTTTCAAGTGCAAGAGACACTAATCCCATCCGGAACCTATGAGTTCTTTCACGATCAAGATTTATCTGATTCGCCACTGGCACAAGCAATATTGGAAATCGACGGGTTGGAGTTATTGATGATAGCCCCTCGATTCATCACCGTGCGTAAGTTTTCAGAAGAGTCGTGGATGGAACTCCTCGATGAAGTCACCGCTGCGTTTGAAGATTTTTTAGCCAGTGGTCAAATGGCAGTGATTGAGTCTGAGCAAATCCGTACTGAACAAGCTAGTAATGAAGTTGAAGCGAAAATCTTGGATATCTTACAAGAAGAAGTTCGGCCAGCCATCGCCCAAGATGGTGGGGACTTCATCTATCACGGCTTTGAAGATGGCATGGTCAAACTAGAACTGATAGGCGCATGTGGAACCTGTCCTTCTTCGACTCAAACGCTACATGTGGGTATTGAAAACCATTTGATGAGTGAGATCCCAGAAGTCAAAGGTATTGAACAAATATTTTCTGACTAACATTAGAATAATGAGCGAACCATCCTAAATCCGATATGTGGGGAGCCACTTTGACTAGCCCACTGAAATCGAGAGTGCGTCGACACGATTTTATGTTCAGCCCATGAACCACCACGAATCACCAGCTCTTTACCAAAGTTATCAAGTGCACCCGTCATGTGAGGTCGTTTCCGATACGTATACGGATCGTACAGCCCATAAACAGTCTCCCAAACATTTCCTAAAGCATCATATATTCCGAATGCATTTGGAAGTTTTGTACCAACGCTTTGCGTTCCAACATCCATAAAGTAAGCATACTGATCATACAATCGGTGGTCACCAGAACCAAGTCCCATTCCGTCTGCTAAATATTCCCACTCCGGTTCGGTAGGAAGTCTCCAGCCGTCTGACTCTTGATTCCAAGATTTAGACATACTCAACGGGTTCCCTTCATCTAATTCAAATGTGTATGCCGGCGTTAAACCATCCAACTTAGATCTGCGATTACAAAGGTCAAGCATCTGACGAAATGTAAGTGATTCAACTGGAGCCAAACTCATTTCATGAAAAGGAGACTCCGTTTTTAGACCCCATTTTTTCGACTGGTAGTGAGTAATCGGATAGCGAGATGCCAACAAATCCCATTTTAGTTCGACAGTTCGTTCGGGGATATGACTGCCTCGACCAAATTCTTTTGGCAATCCTTGTGTATAGGTTAACGCAGGCAACACAACCGTTTGATTTAGAGCACTATCAAACAATGGTGATAATGTACGGAGGTTTTCAGGCGTCGGGAATAAACCGCAAATGCGAATGGCAAGTTGATTCAAAACACTGATTTGAGTACCTAGTAAACATGCATTGAGTTGATGAACCTCATAAAGGAATCGCAGACCACAAGCATACAAATATATCGGACTATCAGCATTCAATTTCTTGATCCAATAACGAGATTGCGGAGGATTAAACCAAAACTGGGCCAACTGTTGGATTGCTTCTTTGGGTTGAAACTCAGCTATCATCGCAAACTGACACGCACTCTCAAGACTTCGAATTCCTTGCAAGATTTTGATTGTTTCGGTCGGTAAGTCTTCCCAAACGCCCTCTACGTTGCTTCGAAGATGGGCTGGAATAAGATGCTTAAAGGTACTGATCGTTGCCAGATTTCCATTCGAAGCATTCTGATTATGAGAAACTTGATTGTGCCACTGCTCAATTGCGCAGTTTATTTGCTGTGCTGCTTTTGTATTGGGAAAGGGGTGAACTCTAGATATCTCTAATAGTTTGTTATACATGAGTTGTCTGTCGACAGTTTCAAAGACAGTGCTTAAATTTGACAATACAGCGACTACATCATCTGCTGTGAGTTCATTGACAGACTTATGTAGTACTTTCCGAGTCAAGGTATGAATATCTGGTCGTTTTTCTCGGGGTATAGCTTGAAACATCTTGGATGTCGCTTGAACAAATCGCGTCATAACATAGCCTTGTGTCTGTCTGTCATAAAAGAGATCCCATCAGTTCCTGCAGTTCTGCCACTTTATCCAAAGCCTCTTGAGAACTGAGCCACTCTGCACGCAATTCTGTCTTGGATTCGCCATTTAAAGAGCGTCTTCTCATATTCAAGAGAGTGTAGGCTATTGCATGATAATTGTGGTCTAGAACAATCTGGTTGCGAATATATCGTTGGTGAAGATCTGTAAATAAATCCTGTTGCTTGTTCAAGTCTAAACGATTGTAGTCTCTGGATCGCCAAAAGGCTTGATAGTGTTGTGTTAGCAGAATCAGATCTGACAAACGTGTCCCCTGTATAATCTTCAAGCGCCTATCCTTTTCGATATCTTCAACACTATTGGATGTAATTGAGTCAAACAGTGCATTGGCTTGCTCCGCATACAACTGTAATCGCCAAAGTTTCTCGATCAACGTAGTGGACATTTCCTGTATATCTAAACCTATCTTCACCTCAGATTGATCAGCATTAAAAGCCCATGACGAATCTGTTAAATCTAAGTATACCAACTGACTACACTGCTCTAAACTAGTGGGCAACATTTGCAAATAATTCCCGCCAATTTTCAATCCCCACAGGCCCAACTCTCCTATCCATTCAGGCAAACTTTTCAATCCACATCCAGATACGTCTAAATAAGCAAGGTTCGGTAATTTACGGATGTATTCAGGCAATTCTGTCAATCGATGGTCATTTATATTGAGAAACTCCAAATGAACTAGTCTTTCACTGATTTGACCATACGATGCTGGCAAATGCAATACTCTCAACTGTGTCATTTCATTGACCGTATGCTGGATATACCGTGCAGTACAGTTTCGAAGGTCTAACTCTGTAATCGTACTGGTTTTCAAAGCACTCGGGATATCATACATCTCATTATGGGCGATAGAGAGAAATCTCAACTTCGGTAACTTCGCTACAAATGGAGATAGAGAAAAACTGTCTACTCTACTGCGGGTAATATTGCGATTGACAACATCAAGAAGATTGGACATCTCAAATCGATTCAATGTTAATGACTCTATGTCATGAATGTGCTGAATGTCCTCCGGTATGAAGTCGTAATGATTCAATACCAGTTTTTTGATTGGTTTAATGGTTCCTTTATCGCCTTGCAAGGTATCATTGAAGGTTCTTAATGCATGTAGTATCTGATCTTCAACAGCCGGTCCCTGAGTCAATTCTTCAGACGTTGACGTTCTTGACTCCTCTGAACGATGAAGAACCGTTCTTTGTTCTTCTACCGTAAGTTGACCCAATAGAGCTAAAATTGTCGAGGTCTGCATCCTCTCCGACAACGATATAAGTACTGAATGCTGATCGACTTGAAACTTGGTACCATCGTAATAGACACCCTCCAGCAATATCTGTGAGATATCAGACTTTTGCGTAGATTTCCGAAGGATCAGAAGCGCCCGAAAATACTCTACTGGATCTCCACTTAACAATGCTGTTTGAATATCTTCCAACGTATCAGATGGCCACTCTACATCTGAACACTCTTTGCGTTCAACGACATATACATCTTGTAATCCATCTTCATAAACATCAATCCCCCACTGTTTCATTCTTTCAATATTGGTTTGATGATATTCCAGAAGCCCCTCTTTCCAATCCATATAGAAATGAAGAACATTGGGATGATTGCTCAGCATTTCATTGAGTGTTTCCCAATCATAATTCTCTCGCACACTTTGAGATTCGGACATAAACTGCGTCAGGTCTTCTTGTGTCTTCGCCACCCATAAACCACAGGAATCAGAGCCATGAGCCATTGAATCATCTAAGATAGGGACTCCTAGAACTTGCCACGCCAATAAAAATTGCTGGTGCGAACTGGAACCATAGGGATATTCTAAACTCACATGAAACTTCATTGCTGAACCTCTTGTACATTAGCCCGAGTATAACATAATCACCTGCTAAGATTACAACAATGACTGTTGCACGGGCTGAACAGATAACTTGTTCATAATTGTTCGAGCTTGCTCAAAATGCTCACTCGGCACAAACAATCTTGAAATACTGGCTACGAATTGAGATTTCCCGAGCGCCGCAGACATGGAATACAATGGCTCTACCGCCTTCCCTTCTACAGCAGACTTCAATACATAAATCGGCTCTTGAGTGGCTTTGAGTTTCGAAAAGGAAGACCCATGCATCGTCGATGAATAAACGGGAATACCTGCCTCTTTCAATATCTGCTCTCGACTATACAAGTCCACCTCTTCGGGTGTTCCATGGCTCTCAAATACCACTTTGTAAATATCCTGTTCGACAACTCGCCGAGCGATGTGGATCTTTGATTTGCGTAGATGGACATCTAAATCAGCATCATCAATGTACAAATAGGCATCCAAATCACTGGGGATTTGATATTCACAGTCTGGATGTTGTACAAACTCTTTCAGCATCACTTCAAGTGCCGTCGACTTCTTGTGAAAATACACCATTAAAAACATATGGTAGCGAGAAATCAGAAAATGATCGAAGGCGTAGAGGGCCCGTCTGTGAAGAGCCAGACACACTTCATTTTCAAATCCGATCGCCCTAGACAAATGATTGTGGAGCCAAGAAATGTCAACCTGACCGTATTTTACGCCCGTACACAATGAATCTCGAACCAAATAATCTGATCGATCCATATCCAAGTTCGAAGATATCAACTGAGAAAACAACGGTCGTAAGTTGCACCCTTTGTCCATAAAGAAATCATCTTCAATCACCCTAGAACTATCAACCAATGCCGCCACGTGATCGGCTGTGAAGTCAAACTGCGAAGCTATCACATTCGCTAAGGATGTCCGGGTCAATATCGATATTGTATATTCTTCATGC
>CAJWHX010000085.1 GCA_913040875.1 uncultured Pseudomonadota bacterium
TTTTTCAGGTTTGTTGATGCACATTGCGATCGCAATCTTGATGAAGGATTTGATTTATTTCTCTGTACAAATGATGATGGCGTATGTTTTCTTCATCCCAGAATCTTGGGTGGTGTGGCTTGGCGATTGGCGCAACTGGATTAAGATAAAACCCAGGATTTCGATCAAAGGTTGAAGCTGTTTTAGGAGGTTGGTGTCCCCATAGAATAGAGATAGACATCTTGTTTTGTATAGGGGATTTCAATGCCGTGCTCGGTAAAGGTGGTATAAATGAGTGTATTCGCCTGGTCCTGAATTTTCAGTAACCGTTCAGGGTGCTCAATCCACAATCGAAGTGTAAAGTCTAGACTGGAGGCTCCCATACTCGTGAAGTGTGCCACGGGTTCTAACTGAGGCTTGTCTAGGATTACGTTGTCCAATTTCTTGGCGATATCCAGCAGCAGAGTTCGAATCTGTTCCACATCTGAGCCGTAGGCAACTCCAGCAGCAATCTCGATTCGAGCGATACTGGTTTCTCCACCACTCATGTTGATAATTTGTGCATTGGCCATAATCGAGTTGGGGATGATGACCTCAATGTTTTCTGTTGTTAACAGTCGGGTGCTTCGAAATCCAATGTGTGTGACACGCCCTTTGGTCTGATCGTCCAAGACTAGATAGTCGTGAAGTTTATACGGGGCATCCGATAGAATTGCGACCCCTGCAAACAGGCTTGCCAACGTATCTTGAGAAGCATAGGCAACAGCAATCCCAATGACACCGGCTGATGTTATCCAAAGCATCACATCGATGTCCCACGCTAAGAGCAGTAGGTAGACACTCATCGTGATGATAACAATGCGCAGCAGTAGATGAAAAATCGGTAAGGTTCGTTCATTGACAACGAGCCAATGATTGCTTGATTCCAACATATGCTCGAGCAAGATTGAGCTACTCTTAAGAGCAACATGTGTCCACATCGCGATTAGTACGGACAGTGATAGACCATGAAATCCTCGGACCCAGAAGTCGGAAAGAAGGCTGCTATTGATTGCGTGGCCGACACCAATCAAACCAATAGAGACACTGCTCGGCCACCGTATTAGTTCCAATAGTGTATCGTCCAAGTCGGTGTCTGTTTTCCGAGTTAGGCGACTGGTTATCGGTAAAACAACTTGGTGGACGATGATGGCAGAGATGACTCCAACGACAATTGCGGTAAGGCTCTGTAACTCGGTGGGTAGGTCGCGAAACCAGATAACAAACTTGAGAGGCGCGGGTAGTTGGTTCCATGCGATTGCTGTCATATATCCAGCGATCACTGTTGCCAGTCCAATTGTTGTGATTGGATTGTTATCGTCTTCTTCTAGTCGACTGTTGTTCCAAAGTGTCCAAGCCCACCATATCGCGATGCAAACGGTACTGATATTGGCAGGAGACCAGTTGCCTTCTGTTGGAAGGGGGGAGGACAAGAGGGCACTAGACAAGGCAATGATCCCAATGAGTCCCTGTAAAGTCCGATAGAAAATTATAGGTGTTTCTGGATGGGTACTTGGGATATCGTCAAGTACAGAACGGTATATTCGTAATATGAGTAGCAACACAACTCCCATTGTGACCCACAATATTGTACTCATCCAATCTTCCATGCAAACCCCTACATACAGTGACGGCTATTCCAGTATATCCAGTTCAATAGGAGTGTTCACTAAGCCTTCTAATTTGTATAGTGTACATGATGATGGAGGTCTGAGTTTTTACCGTGAAAAATTTTTACCTAAAAAAGTAAAGAGGAGGAGCCGAACTCCCCCTCAAGGTACTCCAATTTAGTAGTTGATTATTTTAATGGGACGAGTCCTTTGACTCCATCTTGGCGTTTTGGAAGCAGATGCATCTGTTGGCCCAATACATAGGTGCGAAATTGCTTTTCTCCATCTTTTGACACCCATTGGTCTGTTTTTAGAGAGCCTTCAATGGCCACCAATGTGCCTTTGCTTAGGTATTTACAACAGGTTTCAGCTTGCTTCCCCCAAAATCGAACTTGATGCCAGTCGGTTGATTCTGTCCAGACATCGTTATTTTTGATGGGTCGATTGGTCGCAATTTGTAAGTCGACGTACGTCTTGCCAGTTGTGGTTGATTTGGCCTCTAGGCTTTTGCCCAGTCGACCCATGATAACTACAGTATTAATTCCACGCATAAATGATAACTCCATTGAAAAAGGTTGAAAGTGCGTGTGTCCTCTGAAGTGAGGACGGACTCAAAATAGCAAAGATCATGCCGATATCTAAGTGCTTGAAATATTTGACAATTACTATTGTTGCAATAGGGGTTCGTCGATTCCTATGTCGAAAATCTAGATGATCCGTCAGTTTCTATGCAGCGTGCGATTCTTTTGAGTAATTCAGCAGTGAATACAGTTGGATAGTGATTGGATACTGAACCGGTTTGTTGATTTTTCGAGACTGTGTAATTGAATGTGATGAACTTGCACGGTTTAGAAGATGCTCATAGATTTGAGACACCAATGTAAAAAATGAAAATTATCCAAGCGTTATAAAGAGATATGGTAACCTTTAGCGTTCACAGGTCGATCCATTTCTGATTTTCTGTTAGATTGGAAGACAGATCATTTATGGAGCTGACATGATGTCATTTGTTGCAACATTTTTATTGAGTGGCTTTATGCAAACTGCTGCTGCTGTGGAGTGGCCAGACATCTCTGAACCAGCAACGCAAGCCATTAAAAAAAGCAATGATCGTGCCATCATCATCGCACTTGAAGAATACGAGAGCATGATGGGTGTTCGAAATGCTGGAGTCAACTCAGATGATTGGGAGAAATATTTTACAGCTGCATTGGGTCTGCCATCTTCTCAGGTGTCTGTTTTAAAAGATACGACTGCAAGTCGAATGCGAATTGAAAATGAGTTGAAGCGCGCCGGAAAGAAGCTGAAAAAAGACGGAAAACTGTGGGTGATTTATATTGGTCACGGCATCACCATGTTCGATAGTGGTGAAGCGGCTATTTTACCTTATTATGCACCGACAGAACCGAAAGAACTGTATGCCTCTGCCATATCAACATCTGAGATCGCTAAGCTGATTGGAAAATCTGATGCACAAAGTATATTTGTGTTCGACGCTTCGTTCAATGGGCTCGATAGGAAAGGGAAGCCACTTGCGGAGGCGCTGCCCGCTCAACCAGGTGTGGTACCAACCATCACTAAGAAAACGACAGTACTTTCTGCGGTGTCTCCAGATGAAATCGCAGGAAATTTGACTGAAAACGGCCGGCCTGCATTTTCCTATTTGGTACTTGGTGCGCTTCGAGGGTGGGCGGATTCGGATCAAAATGGTTGGATGAGTTTACTTGAGAGTGTAGATTATGCTTCGGTTGTCCTTGGTGGTCAAACCCCGACAGTGAAAGGTCGACTGCGCAGACAAAAGATATCCGAAGCAGTAGAAGAAGGACCCAGTTTGGTTCGTGAACGATCTGCGATTACACCAGTAGATCCAATGGCGATGGTTCCAGAGGGTATGCTTCAAGAGGGGGTATCCCTAGAATCTTTGTTGGGAGAGTTGGCTCAGCAGCGTGAGTATGAAGTGCAAATCCAAGAGGAAATCGACGATCAAGTATCGATCATTCGAGAGTCTGCAGCCGCACACTGGCAACGCATTCGAGGGTTTGCTGAGCAGCGCGTAGATGACCCCGCTCGTGTTGCGGTGTACGCATTTTTAAGAGAGTATCAAGATGTCGTGATCCAAGTGCAGGGTCAAGATTTTGAAGTGGATATTCCAGAGGTTCAGTTGGCTAGACAACTCCTGAGTCAACTCGCGACGCCAACCATTCAAGGGGTGGAGTTTACTTGGGTTTCCGGTGGTGTATTTGAGATGGGGAACAGTCAAGTGAGTTCAATGGCACACAGTGTCCGTCTCAGTCATTCCTTTTATGTTTCGACCACAGAAGTGACACAAGCATTGTACCAATTGGTCATGGACGAGAATCCAAGCGCTAGCAAAGGAGATTTGTATCCCGTGACAAATGTATCTTGGTTTGATGCCGTTGCGTTTGCCAATGCGTTGAGTGCTTATGAAGGATTGGAACAGTGTTATGAAGTGTCCGGTGATTCCGTGACTCTACCGTTGGGGATGGAGTGCTTGGGATATCGGTTGCCCACAGAAGCTGAGTGGGAGTTTGTTGCTCGAGCCAATACTCCAGGTGGTTTCTCGGGTGGCGATCGATTGGCGAGACTGGCTTGGGTAGACAGCAATTCTGGTGGAGAGGTTCATTTTGTCGCTCAAAAAAGTGCCAATGAGTTTGGACTCTACGATATGAGCGGAAACGTCTCAGAATGGGTGTGGGATTGGTACGGAGAGTATCAGGTCTCAGACAATGTAGATCCGATAGGTCCTGGAAAAGGGGCGTATAAAGTCCAGCGAGGTGGTTCTGTTGTGTCGAATGTTGGTCAAGCACGGATTGATACCCGTCATCCTGTAGAGCCGGCATACCGCTCACCATTTCAGGGTTTCCGCGTTGTGCGCACAGTACCAGATCTTTGAACCATATTGTTGATGCACTTTTATGAATTTCGATAGTCTATACATTGCGTTGCCCGCCAAGTCACCCACTGAGGTTCAGCAGTGGTGGAATGCTTTTATTAAAGTCAATTCAAATGGTGATCGGGAGGGATTCTTCAAGTGGCTGTTTGAGCAATCGTACATTACTGAACTTCAGTATTGGGATGCGTTGGATGGTGCAGAGATGAGTCTGTTTGCAGATATAGACGCGGATTCTCAGATGCAATCAGTAGAAGAAACGATAGCCCCTGAAACACCAGCGGATGCATATCAATTCATCGCCGAACTTGGTGCGGGAGCGATGGGAGAGGTTCACATTGTTAAAGAGGGCTTTCTCAAACGCAAAGTTGCACTCAAGTTCATTCGAAGCGATAGAGCAAATGAACGATCTCAAGCTCGATTTGTACGAGAAGCGTTGATTACAGCTCAGCTAGATCACCCCAACATTGTCCCAATTTATAGCTATGAGCAGAATTTACAGGGTAATTCAGCGTATACAATGAAATGGATCAAGGGTCGAACCTTTGAAGAGATATTAAAGGATTGCTGTCTGGAAATTGATTCGGGAGTTCAGCAAGAAACTACGCCATTGGTTGAGCGTCTCGACTTATTTCTCAAACTTTGTGAGGCGATGCACTATTCCCATTCTAAAAATGTCATCCATCGGGATCTCAAACCCGCAAATGTTATGGTGGGTCCATTTGGAGAATTGTATGTGATGGATTGGGGAATCGCTCGGGTTGTTGGTCAGCAAGATATCTTAGACCCAACGTTCGATGGAAATGCGGATGATGAGAAATTAGACTTGGCTGGGGACGGATTTGATACCCAAGACGGTTCAATAGTGGGGACTGTTGCCTATTTATCTCCAGAGCAAGCCCGTGGCGAGATTGCCAATCTTACTGTAGCCAGCGATCAATATGCTCTTGGGTTGATTCTTTTTGAACTCATTACCTTGACCAAAGCGGTCCAGCGAGGGAAGACCAAAGACATGCTGAGAAGAGCTCAGCGTGGTCAAATAGCCCCTGTGGTGCATTACAATCCTGCGATCAATGTTGCCCCCGAACTGAAGGCCATCATTCGCAGAGCGTGCGCCTTCTCAGTGGAAGCCCGTTACGGTACAGTTGAGGACTTGGCAGACGATATCCGCAGATATATGCGAGATGAACCCATATCTGTCTACAAAGATCCACCTCTCACAGTGGTCATGCGTTGGGTTTCGAAACATCGAATCCAGGCATTTGCCTTGGGGGTATTGGTCATCTTTATCGGCATTGCAATATCCGTATATTCTCTCTCGAGTGAGCAGAAACTTCGGGAGCAGAATCTGATACGAGAGCAAGAATTTCAGGCCGCCATTAAAGTACGCAACAAGCATTTGGGGCAGCTCATGGCAGACAGTGCTGGTCAAGCCAACGAAATGGCTCAGTCACTTCTGTATTTTGAAGGGTTGCTGCGTGAACTTACAGCGTCTGCAAAAACGAGATTGTTGTTTGCATCCAATGCGCCGTCGGTATCGGTGTATCACCACACAGATTATCTGTCTCCGGAGACAGCCCCAGCAGACTTAGCGTTATCACCACGATATGATATTGAGCTGTCTACCCGGCATCCAGTGGTGAAATTGGCGCCGGGTGTGACAGAGAATGCCCGGATTCAAAAGGAACAATCGTTGCTTGTTTCTTTAAAACCAGTGTTTCAAAGTGTTTTTGCTCAAAGTGTTTCAGAAGACCGATTGAAGTTTGAGGATTTGGACCTAGCCATTCGAGAGACCGGAACACCAATGGTGTGGACGTATGTGGCGTTGGAGACTGGGATTCACGTTGCGTATCCGGGCAAGGGCACATATAGCGCAGAGTATGATCCACGAAAACGACCGTGGTACCAGGGCAGTCTGACACACCTCAATCCGACTTGTTTACCTCCGTATGAAGATAGTATGGGTCAAGGACTGTTGTTGCCTTGTACGATGGTTGTTTCTGGAGATAATGGTACCGTTCTTGGTGTGGCGGGTATCGAGTTGTCCTTGAAACAGTTCAGCCAAGATATTCTTGGCTTTCAATCTGTGGTCGTGGAAACGGAGGCCATGCACAGCCTCTTAATCTCTGAGAGTGGAGAGATTATTGCCACGTATAACAGTGAACAAGCAGTGGGTGAAACTCTGTCCAATGAGGTGGTTTTAAAGCAAATTCAGGCCGGTCGTTCTGGATACAGTTTGATCGATGACCGAACGCAGAAGGAAATTATACATGCCGATCCTTTGACCGTCCCAAAGGCTGAATTGTACCTGTATCAGCCTGTAGGAACTGACGGTTGGGTTTATGTGGTTCATGGAAGAGCCGCAGATGCACTGCCGTAACAGTTGTTGGCGAGTATTGAGTCATGTTTATTCTGTCGACTGTTTCACTGTTCCAGAACCTTGTTAAACGAACTAGAGAGATGTAAATGAAAATTGTCAGTTGGAATATCAATGGTGTCAAGGCACGTCGTCCATACTTAGAGTTGTTTTTGGATGCTCATCAGCCAGATGTATTGTGTGTACAAGAATTAAAATCACCAACGGATAAGGTTCCAACCGAAGTCTTTACAGAACGGGGTTATCAGGTTGCCATTTTTGGTCAAAAGTCTTGGAATGGAGTCTTGATAGCCTCAAAACGACCCATGACCGATGTTGTACTGGGCTTACCAGACAATGGTCATGAAGACCAGTCTCGTGCAATTGCCGCTACGATTGGAGGGGTGAGAATTATCAATCTATACTGTCCTCAAGGTCAGTCTGCAGATTCCGAAGCGTTTGCATTCAAGAAGCGATTTTACGACAGGCTCTACACGTGGATTGATTCATCGTGCAGCAGCGAACAAGATTTAATTGTGACGGGAGACTTCAATATCGCTCCGCATCCCGTAGATATCTACGATCCTGTTGCTTATGAAAATGTCCCCACGCGTCATCCAGAGGAACTCTCGCGATGGGCTAAACAGCTAGCATGGGGATTGTCAGACCTGAGCGATGGACACCTGAATCCAGGAACGTATACCTTTTGGGACTATCGTCGCGGCGCATTTCAAAGAAACATGGGAATGCGGATAGACCACTTTATTGGGACCGCATCGATCAAAGAAAGAACGCAAGGCGTATCGGTAATCCGAGATTTTCGAAAGAAAAAAGAGGGGCTCACCGCGAGTGATCATGCCCCGATTGAGTTGATTGTACGCGATTGATTTGAGGTAGAGAGTTCGCAATAGAAGATTAATCGATTTGTTTAAAGATCTCTTGTACACGAGCCTGCGCCACTGAGACTTCTTCAGGGGTCATGTGTGCAGATATGGTGTCAATCATCTTATTGGCGCGCTCTTGGTTTAGTCCATTTGCACCGAGTTTACTTCGCTCAAACCAAAAGTAGGAGGCGATCAAATCGACGTCAAAACCACGACCAGAGGCATAGCGGGCCCCCAAGTTGTATTGGGCTTGAAAATGCCCTAGGTGTGCGGCTTGTAGATACAGGTCATTGGCCTTTTGTTCATCTGCTTCAACTCCTTTACCGTAAGAGTAGAGCATCGCCAAGTTGTTGATGGCCCATGTGTCTCCTTGATCGGCTGCCTTCATGTACCATTCTGCGGCTAGGGAGGCATTTGCTTCAATGCCGCGCCCATGTTCATGAAGGAGTCCAATGGCATATTGTGCAGGGGCATAGCCTTGTTTCGAAGCTTCGACATACCACTTCATTGCCACAACATAGTCCTGTCCAACACCACGTCCGAACTCATACATTTGCCCGAGTTCATATTGTGCCTGTGGGTTTCCCGTTAGGGCTGAGTTTTGAATGCTGTCGATTGATTCGGACATGTTGGCTCCAGTTATGGGATAACAGAGGGTTTATGTAGTGAAACGCAAAAAATTCGGATATGATGATAATAACTTCAACTTCATCGTTTATGTACCACACAATGGCTGTGTTGCCCAATGCAGATTTTCGTTGCATGTCAACTCAATTTGCGGGCGGCGGAGTCTTTAATGGTACATCTGAGAGGGACTCATGGCTGACAATAATTGGGGCAAGCAACCACCCAAAAAACAGGCGTATACACCACCAACACTCAACACACCCAGTTTTTGGGGTCCAGCACCAGTACCGCCAAAGGTATATGCGACTTGGGCGTCCATTCGGGGAGAAGGTCGTGATGGATCGGAGTACGAAGCCCCAGAAGGGATAGACGAAGGCGGCGCCCATGACTCTTGGGTGTCCAAGTTTTCCAAGCGATTTGCCATCGATCCAGTAAACATTCAAGGGGAGGGGCGCGACGGAAGTTCAACGGATACTGATGGTGGAGACGATGGTGACGGAGGTTCTTTCGCCACGGGAGGAACAGATACCTCCATCGAGACATCTACGATTGAAGGCGAGGGTAGAGATGGCTCATCTCCAAGCACAGAAGGTGGAGACGACGGTGATAGCGTTCCATTTGGTACAGGAGAAGGGGCAACAGAAGGAGGGGAATCCAGTGTTGAAGGTGAGGGACGTGAGGGTAGCTCTCCTGAAACCGAAGGGCGAAATTCAGTCGCCAATTCTGTCAACATTTCTGGCAATACCAGACCCGATTCGGAATCTGATTCCCCTGAATCTTTGACAGCTGGTTCTCATGATTCTTGGGTAACTGGGTTTGAAAAAGAACTTGCATCCAGTACTTCTGGATCGGTAGATCCAACAGTTCGGGAGCAAGGTGCCGGAGGCCATGATTCTTGGGTATCCAAGTTCTCTCAACAAATCGCCACAGAACCATTTTCAGTGTCCGGTTCTGGGGAAGATGGCAGCTATGTTGCCAGTCCAGTCAAAAAGCCACCCATTGTCCCGCCAAGTGCGATCTTTGGTAAAACGCGATCTGGCACATCTTATGAAACTCCGGAAGGATTGCCAGAAGACTCTGCACATGACAGCTGGGTCACGGCCTTTAAAAAGGAGTTGGTGAAAGGGGAAGGTAAAAGCTGGGTTACAGGTCCTCCATCAAATGCGACCACACCCATTCCGAGATTTGGTGTTACGTCAACAACACCTCCGTCCGCGAAGTCTCCAAGCGATAAGTTTGTTGGCCAATGGAATTTTCGAGTGAAGGTGAATGGAATTCCTGATGACAACTGCAAGTTGCTCAGCATTTCGGGATTGTCGAGTGAAACCGAACCCATTGAGTTCAAGCGTTCTACAAGGCAATATGTGGAATCCATTCCAGGAAAGTACAAATACTCGAATGTAGAACTTACTAAGGTCATGAATATGGGTGGGGATTCGTTTGCGGCTTGGCGTGAACAGATTGAAGCCGGTATGAATGCATTTCGTACCATTACGGTGTACTTACACCACATTGATTTAAAAGGCGCGCCAGTTATGACGCTGACTTTGCATGATGCTTGGCCTGTTAAATGGGAGTTTCCAGAATTGAGTGGTTCGTCGTCCGATGCAGCAATCGAGAAGATTACACTGGATGTAGCGCGAATTACCCGCGGCTAAGATAGGAACACTGCTTTATGGGATGATATTCAGTCTGCGTTGACATTTGAAAAAAGGTCTGCTTGGATACTGATGCGGTCACTGTTCCCATGCACATCTTCCACAGCGATGGTGTGCGGTCCCTCTGTGGGTGTCCACCATATTTTGCTTTCTCCCTCACTGAATCCGATAAACTCATCGTCGACATACCAATAGAGTTTGGCATGTGGATCGTTGTGAATGGCTTCGAGTGGAATGGATTGTTCCGTACCGTCATCCAGCAGTAGAAT
>CAJWHX010000086.1 GCA_913040875.1 uncultured Pseudomonadota bacterium
ATCCGTATTTTCCGCCCAATTTCGTACTAAGATTATCAGACACAAAGAAGGTGCATCAACTTCGAGATGCATTGTGGTGGATGGAGTGTCGCAGTCGCTTTGTACCTAGATTTCCAAAGTGGAGATTGCATCAATTGTTTGATGATATCACAGTTGATAAGGAACACTTAAAGCTTCAGACTTTGAAGACACCGTTGACGACAACGGAGATTATGCAGACCTATAGTGAACGCGGGAATCCAATACTGCGTTGGTTAACCACAAGACCAGATCAATCGATGGGAGGTGAACATGAGTGAATGAAGCCCCTCCATTAATTCAAATCCAGCTACACCATTCCAACTTGGATTCACCATGTCAAATCATGACAACTCAATCAACAACGCAATTCTATCCAATAACGAGGAAATCGCCATGTCTACAGACACAACACCCAATACTTCAGCATCAGACAATACAATAAACAATCAGTCCACAGGAGAGGGCATGCAGACATCAGACACTGCTCCAAATACACCCCATCATCAATATTATGCGTATGGAGAAAGAGAAGAAGAATGGATTCCTGGGACATACCGAGAACCCTATTTTTGGGAAAGCTCAGATACATTGCCATACTCTCGCAACTATTATTCTTTGTGGGAAGGATTGCCGATGCGTAAGACCATTTCCGAGGCGGGATTGGCTACATTCGTGCGGTTGGCCACACCCATTTCCAAGGAAGAGTACGACCGACTGACCAGCATCAAATCTGCGAGTCAAGAGGCAGACTCTCGTGCAGAGTACATGTGGTCAGGACCTCAATATGATGATGAATAAAATGTGCTTCATTAAATGGTGGGGTTCTTTACAAAGAGCCCCTGATTTCTTATCCATAGTTCATTGATTTATAGGAACTGGCATGACACTCAATTTGAAAACCTTAATCGATTCATCGGATACTGCACAGATTGAACGATATATCCGACGTGCCTTGACCCGTGCTGCGTTTCCAGAGTATCGAACAACAATTGAAGGCATCTCTACGCCAAGGTTTAACGAACCAAAACCACTCTATAAGGTTATCGCAAAGCTACTTAGTCCATTTTGTACTCAAGAAGCTGGTGGGTTTGAAACAGCCCATACAGTTTCACAGCGCCAAATAGAGGCACTGTTCGCAGGAGAGATCAATCAGTTTGAAGGATTGGTCTGTGGTATAGAAGCCTCTCGAATTTCAATGGTTCAATCGAGTCGAAATTCGCTGTTGTCGGAATCTGCAATCGTGTATCCTGAGATGGGTTCACTCGGTGTTTTACATGCTGAAGAATCGATTGAAACTCAAGAGACTAGTGGGAAGATGAATCGTTATGTCCAAGAAGATGGAAGGACGATTTGGATGGGGCATCTGAGTTCAGGAACCAGTGATCCGGATATTTTTCCATACAACAGACAATGTTTATTGGATGTGGTCTCGGGAGGTGCTTCGATATTGAATCCGAGCACAGACGTATCATTTTGGGATGCCAATTTTGATTGTACGGACCAAGTCAATACCAAATTGGGTATGGAATCAACACTTGAGATTTTGTTGGAATTTACCAAGCAACAGTGCGTACAATTTATCATTCCAGCCGTCCGAGTTCGAAAGTGCCGATATGCCGATCGACCCTTTGCCAACAATCAGCTGCATAAAGGGTGGATTGAGCAGCTTGCTGAAAGTATGATCGCAACCTGTCCAAGAGACATGACGGTCACTGCGGTAGACACGGATGGTTTATTTGTCCTCTCGGAGGGCAGTATACACTTTCTTCTTCCCAATCAATCCCCCAAACGGATGGATTCAATAATGGACATGCGGTGGCAACGACATGATACTTTTTCACCGGAAGTGATTTTGGACCACAAACCCATACGCGTAGATTTGGGCGGTCAGAAGTATACATTCCACAACTTTATGGACTTCAAAGGTTCGATAGGTGTAGCTGCTACTTCTTGGTATGATCCCAATCGGTTACGAGAAGAAGAGGTAGCGTTTATGAACTTTCTTCGAGAGAATTATGTCAGATGAAGACTCAACAGTTCGTCCCCCTGAAAAAAAGCGACCATGGTACTTACGATGGCCGATTTGGTTGGCCGCACTCATCTTTGACGCATTTGTCACAGGAGTGCTCGAGTTTTGCTTTGGATTGTTGTAAAGGGTACATAAAATCGAGATAGATGCATCACTGCTGCATCAAGAGGTCCTCATATAATTAAGTTTGGTTGTCAATAATCGCTCGATGATGGGTTGGTTTGTCTTGGTTTCTCAGTTAATCTGTATGCAGAAGGAGGGTGTATGCACAAATCGATCACATTGAGTGGAATGATGGTTTTCCTATGCGCGTGTTTGCCCGAATTGGGTGCGGACAAAGATCTGTCAGATATGGAAGAGCCATCGAGCGAACCAGCCGAGGAACCATCTGATTCAACCAATGATGACTCGGACTCTTCAAATGATTCAGGTGACTCGGGGTCAGATGGCGACTCAGATGATAGACCGATTGAGCCATCGAATGAACCGAGTGATGACGATATCGATGATGGAGTAGGCTATTTGAATCCAGACATCTTACTGTTTACCTTTCGCAATGGCTATGCGGATGGTGGTGTGACAGGTTCGACGGTTGACAGTGCCGGTATAGATTTGGTTGGTTCCTTCAGCCTAATCTTATTTGATTCCATGAACGATGACTATTGTGTAGTGGATTGGACTTTCGATGAGACAACAGTGGCTCCAGATGCAGCGTATTCTGATGGATATGTAACCAATGGATTTTATGGCACTGATGTGGAAGTGTGGTATGGGTATTTGATCTTGTCACGACCTACAACTCGAGAATCGTGCGACAGTTTAACCCCAGATTGGCTGCTCACATTGGATCAAATCAAGGCGGATAGACCGGGTTTTGGATATGGTCCATTGACGGAAGATTTGATGACGTCCATGGAGACAGAAGGGTATGTGTCTTGGGATTTGCTCTCTGACATTGTGTTCACAGGAATTCCTTCGATGACGGTATTCGGTGATGGGCAACGGATGTATTTCCCCGTCAATCAAGGGTTTGCGTATCAGCTAGATTCTGATGGTTCGACCCAGTTTGATTCAACCAATCAGGATATGCCTCAGGGTACAGAGCTAAGCGCTAGCAGCTTGCCCAGCGATGGTTTCTATGTCGGGCATTACTACTTTGGGATTTCACTGGACGGGCACTAAGTCGTCAGTCACTCCGACTGGGTCCCATTCTCCGTGAAAGGCAATCGGAAGTAAAGCCATTGGAATGATGCTGATGGGACCCTTGGAAATATTCGATGCTTCGAAAATGTGAAGCAGGGTTCGTTTCTCGACGCCATCACTCAGTAGGACCAATATGTGGTCTTCATCATCTGGATTTGAAGCCACGATTGGTTCTCCAACGAAGATGGTGTCTGATGTACTCCACGTTTGAGCAGGGTATTCTGGATTGTGGAGGTCTACAACGATGATGCTATCAAAAGGGTCGCTGTGGATTTTGTCAGAACGAGTGGCTCCAACCATGTATCGAGCATTTTGCCCACACTCGGCTCCGGGTACACGTGGGAAATCGATGCCATACGAACTTAGTTTTTCCCAAGATCCTTCGTCACTGTTTGGGGGTATCGTTATCCGATACATCTGTTGGGCATCACGCTGGTCCGGAAGCGTTGGGTCAAATGGCGTATGTCTCCCTGTATATCCGAACTCTTCGCCAAACGGAAAATCGTGAAAGATACAGGCATCAATGATGACTGTACCATCCTCCTGTTCAAATGCATTCACAAAGTGAACGACATAGACGGGCTTGGGAAGTCGGATCCGTCGGATGTCATTGGTTGAGCGTCTGGGAATTAGAATCATCTCTCCATCAGCGTTGGTATTCGTCTTGATAGAAGTGAGCATCGTGCCCGCTCCCATCAGGTGTTTGATGAAGGATAGGGGTTTGATACTGAGGTTGTTCCCGCCAAAGATGACCCAGTTTCGACTGAATGTAAAGTCGTGTACAAATGCCGTATGTGGAATGGTGGCGGTTCGTGAGTGGATGCATTCGTCGTTGGAATTCACCTCATGGATTTCCAAGTCCGTATATCGACCCATCTTGAGATTGACCAAAATGATCGTGTCGTCTACTGGATCGTGATGCATGTGTGCAAGGGTCGTTTTACCAGCGATGAGTCCGTTGAAGGTTTCCACACCATGGGTTTCCAACGTGTTTGGGTCGAGGGCATGAGGTTCACCACCTTCCCAGCCAGCAATCAGTTTGTCTCCCCAGCGATAAATGGTTGTGTTGGCAACATTTCTAGGGATACTACGGGGCATGTTTTTCCAGAAGTGGTCGTGTGGGTTGGTCGCAAATCCTCGGACGCTCAGATCCTCATTTTCTGCCTCTACGATATAAGACTTCGTTTCGATGAATCGTGCTTTCAGATCCATTGATCCATCGTCATTGAATGCAAAGGAGCGTAAATATCCGTGCCCATCGAACGGGTGTATGAAGGTGTTCCCGTATTGATTCCATCCGGGACCGTTGGAGAGCAATCGGCCTCCTCGCAAGCGTAGGGGAATGGCACCTGTCATTTCCTCCGCAGAGATGTGAATATCTATATTTCCCGGTTTGATCGTGATGGCAGTGTTCCAAGACTCCGAACGTTGTTCTGTATTCGACATGAGGATGTATCCAACTGAGAAATTGATGAAGTGGAAAGAATGTGGATCAGCGGTTCTAATTTTGGCTCAGACCCGTCCAAGGAGCAGTATTGCACCCTGTCAGTAAATCATTGCGATCGGCTGAAGATCCTTTCGCCTCATCGATCGATGAGGCATTCGATATAGTGTGACAGTAGAGCCAATCCCCGTCTGGATTTGTGGTCCATTCGAGTTTGCTGTACAGCCCGGGGGCAGATTGATTGCCTGCATCATTTTGTGCCAACGCATAGTCTTCATCATTGCTGTATTCTACAACGTGAAACAACAGTGGCGCTGTGCCCATAGCCCATGTGAATGGATTGATAGAGTGTGGACTCCCAGCGCTGTCGACAAAGTCTCCAGAGAGGTCCATATTTAAACGAATTTCAGTCCATGGACTCCCCGCACATCCCAGACCTAGATCCGCAACATCGGCGTTGGCAGTCATTGCGGCGTCTTCAGAAGGTGCATCAGAGATGGATTGACAGTAAAACAGTTCACCATCATCATTGCTGTACCACTGGAATTTACTCCATCGGCCAGGCATGCCGTACTGCTGATTGTTGTTGTCACCATTTTGTGCAATCAAGAATCCAGAGATATTGTCATACTGTGAAATGTTGAACATGCGATTTGGTCCAGCATCCCATAATTCTTCTGTGATGGTGTGGGAGACTAGTTCTACATCGGTATAGCTTCCGAATAGCCCCACTTCAGACTCGTCTGGTTCTGGTTCTTCTATACCGGAGTCATCCTTTTCTTCAGTGTCTTCAGTGTCAGAGTTGGAATCTTCGATGACGATATCAAAGAACCCACTGTCTTCTACGGGTTTTTCTTCACAGGCAAAGAAGGAAAGCAATAGATTCATGGCAGCTCCAAAATGGTTCAACAGTGGCAATGGACGTTGTTTAAATTTGTATCACAGTTTTAGACTGTTGTATTGCAATCGTACAGTTGAACGATCTGAATCATGGAGAGCTACTACCTTCTTTGGATGTTCAGTGTTCTCCCATCGTCGTCGAGGCACACTGTAAAGGCGGCAAGATCCCGCTCTGCCGGTCCTTGAAGAACTGTTCCATCCCAGTCAAATAAAGAATTGTGGCACGGACACCGTACCAAACCCAGATCAGCAGCCCATTCCACATCACAGGTACCGTGCGTGCATATTTTCCAGACAGCAATCCAATCGTTTACCCCAACACAAACGACCAAAATATGGACGTAGTCATCTGGAAAAGAAACCGTTGAACTGCCCCCAACCATCGACAGTTCTGGGTACTGATCCAGTTGAAGTTGCATAGTTGCCGAGAGACATTCTTCGATGGGCTCGAGTCCCGTATCTCCAGTATCTAACAAAGTAGCGGTATCAGGATCGTTTAGATTTTCTGAATCGAGTTCTGTAGCCGGTTTTGGATCTGAAGAAATCCGCAGACAACCTGTTGAACCAGTCAGCATCCCCAAGCCCAAAACTTGCAGACAATCTCTTCGACTTAGTGACCTATCCTCGAGTGGGCCGGTCATTCAGGTGAGCCATTCACGATGGCGATGGCGTCCAAATCAAAGCCACCTGGGCCACTGGCTCCAGAGTCGGCAACTCTAATGTACCGAGCTTCTGACAATCCAATATCGGCAAGATCAAAAGCATCGCCACCAGCGAGTTCAGGATCTCTCGCATCGATACAATTGTTTGGGTGAGATAGGGAAGGGGACGCACCTGCACAGCCTGGGTATCCGTTGTCCGAATCTTCTGTATCGCAGTCCCATGTAAACCACGTCTCACCATCCATGCTTGCTGAGACGATTCCCGTTTCATACCAGCCGATGAATACATTTTCGAAGACGATCAGATCTGGCCCTTCACCATCAGCAATCATTTGATCGAAGTCAACGATGATAAAGCCGTTCATTCCGAGTGATACCACATCTAGCGAACCACTGTTGGGACCTGCCCCGAGGGGTGGTCCATAGACGATGCTTGGAAACTGATCTTGACCAAAACCAGCCCCTTCACCGAATTCTACTTCGACGACTTCTGTGATGAAGGGGGTTGGGTCATAGATCACAGGGTCACACTCTTCTTCATCGGGTTCTTCAGTGTCTGAAGTATCTTCTGTATCTGAAGCACCAGTGTCTTCTAGACCAGAATCTTCTTCGAGTAAACCTGTATCCTCTATTTGTTCGCTGCCTGTATCGTCGATGGTATCTGAAGATTTGTCTTCATCACTACAAGCAAACAATATCAATGCGATAGACCACATTGGAAACCTCTGAGAAAGCAGACCGATGGACATACGAAACATCCATCGGTCTATCGTGTGTAGTTTGTGGTGAACTATTCTGTGATGAACTGTGTCCAGCCGAATCCATTACAGCCAGTGGCTAAGTCATTGGCATCTGCTGATACAGCCAGTGCATCTTCTTCAGTGTCAGCACCGAAAGCAATCTGACAGTAGTGCAATCCACCATCCGCATCACTGGCAATGTCAAATCGGCTCCACTTGTCCGCCAAGTCTGTCCAGGTTTCACCAGCACCCGTACAATCTTCTTCTGTTGCCAACATCCAATCGCTGCAGTACTGACTTCTCTTTTCAGAGTCGTTTTGAGCGATCAACCAACCTTCATCGTTGCTGTACTGAGAGACGTGGAAGAGCAAAGAACCTGAATCCCACTTGAATGCGTTGATGGTGTGAGAACCACCCCAATTGTCATCGTACGTTCCTGTATAGGCAAACTTGATTCGGATCTCTGACCAACCGAAACCGTTGCAACCGGCGGCTAGGTCATTGGCATCAGCCGATACAGCCATGGCGTCTTCCTCAGTTTCCGCATCGTAAGTGATTTGACAGTAGTGCAATCCACCATCCGCATCACTGGCAATGTCAAAACGACTCCACTTGTCTGCGAGGTCTGTCCAAGTTTCACCAGCAGCTTCACAGTCTTCTTGTGTGTACAAAGTCCAATCGCTACAGTACTGACTTCTAGCTTCGGAATCATTTTGGGCGATGATAAACCCATCATTGTTGCTGAATTGTGAGATGTGGAAGAGCAAGGAACCAGACGTCCAAGTATCAGCGGCGATAGTTTGTTCACCACCCCAAGAGTCTGTGTATGTTCCAATATACGCGAGTTCCTCAGGATCTGTATGGGTGTCTTCAGTATCCTCAGTGTCAGACGTATCTTCTGTGTCTTCCGTATCTTCCGTATCTGAAGTGTCTTCTGTGTCCGTATCTTCTACACCGGTGTCATCAACATCGATTCCGGTGTCTTCTTCCTTCTCTCCACATGCGAAGAGTAAAAATAGTATTGTGTTCATGATATCTCCCTTTTGAGTGAACATAGTTTGGGTTGCGCACTACTGATGGGTACACGTGTCCCACAAGTATAGAGTGCTGTATGTAAGTTAGACTTGGTTTCACATCTAGGGCATCCCACCGATACCAGATGTATCTATTGGCCGGTCTCCTGACTTATTCGGACTTGCACTCTATCGACCTTCCCAGTGTTTCACCAGTGGTATTGTGGAGGAATGCACCAAACTTACAGTAGCGGGGGCTGTGTTGGATTTTCACCAACTTCCCAGTTTCACCCTTGCGGGTACCAAAAGATACTTTGACCTTAGTTCATATAAAATTATTTGTCAAGCGTATTTTTGGAGAAGGCTATCAACTCGGGTCGTTTTGTAAGCACTTGATTCCACCACGGCATCGACTCAAAAACAGTTCCTAAGTCCTCTGGTAACGGACTGTGTATGGCAAGAGTGTGTTCCTGATATTGTAGGTGTAATTTCCCTGCGTGAAGCGCCAATCTTTTGAGCCCCATGTTCTCTCTCCACCATCGATTCACCCTAGAGTCTCCGTGGTCACCGTCATGCAAGATGGGGTGGTGCAGGTCGCGAACGTGTCTCCGAACTTGATGGTTTCTTCCGGTTTTAGGGAGCACTTCTAGAAGAGAGCATCGAGGTTCGGTGCTTCGTCCCAAACACCGAACAACGGATAGAGCTTCTTTGCCTTTAATAGGGGTATCCACGGTGATGGGTTCTTCATGGGGGAAGCTGCCTCGTACAAATGCCCAGTAGGTCTTTTGACCTTGGCGGAGAGTTTCAGCCATCGGTTCTACAAATTCAGGGGACAATGCAAAGATCAATAGTCCCGAGGTTTGCCGGTCCAATCGGTGTACGGGCCAGACAGGTTGTCCCAAATGATCTCGTACTCGTTGCACCAGTGGGACCTCATCGGGAAATCTTGGATGAGAGTGAACGAGAACACCGGCGGGCTTGTCAATGATGACGATACGTTGGTCTTGGTAGAGGATAGGGGGCATGGGTATTCATACCACGTGAGATCTTACTTAGGCAATCTTTCCATCGTCAAAGTCTCACCCTTCGACAGGGTCTAAATCATCCACTCAAAGTGGTATGTCTCGTGGGACAGATATGGGTACTGTTAATGAGAATGTGTACAATTCATTGTGTGATACATCCCATTAGATTTGATGAATAAATAAGCAACCCTAAGCCAAAACAACGTCTGTTGGCATGATTTGCAGACTCAGTACCTCACCCTTTGCCAGCGTCTGCACCATCCAAGTGAAGATGGCTCTATCCGTTGCCTTTTTGACATCTGAGCGTTTATCCAATGAACGGAGGATCATCTTCATTCGGAAGTTGTCTTTAAATCGTTCGCGGTGATTGTCAAGATAAGCCAAGTTACGTCATTCAGCGGACAGCGAATCCTTAGGGGACATGTAGGACTTTTGTGACTGTATTCCGTATCAGTCATGGAGATGATAAAGTATCATGCGTACTTTCAAAACTAAATTTTGTATCGATTTCGCGTACCAGATATGGGTGTATTGAATATTTATGTACGAGGTGTAGTATGAAAAGGTCAAATCTGATTGTGAGTGCATTGGTGATTGGTGTTGCCATGTCTTCTATAGGGTATGCCTTAGAGAGTTCAGGAGAGCGCTCCTTCTTAGAAGAACGATTGATTCGGATTCGAGGGGTAGAAGCCGAAATTATAGAAAACATGGGGTATATTAAAATCGCAGAACTTACTTATGAAAGTAACTTTGACGTTTTTGTAACTGCTGCTGCGTACCCACCCGTACCTTCAGATTCTCCTCAAGAATGGGTCAGGGAGTCTTCGGGTGGGTTTGCAACATTGGGCTGGTCTCCAGATGGTGACGTTCGAGGCAGCTACTCCGTCACGACAACTACGACAAACTTTACGGCTCTTGGAATCGGCGACATCGATGGTGATGGGACGTTGGAAACTTATCGGGCTACGAAATCCATTAATGCTAGAGCGCCAGAGAACTATCGTTCATCCCGTCGCTCAAGCCGTTCGAAGAAACGAAAGACTTTTAGTTTTGATCTTAAAGGGCTTTTCGGCGGTCCTTCAGATGAACAACAGTTTGAACTGGAGATCCTGCAAAATGTGCAGGCTATTAAAACCGCAGAATTCGCTTATGAGGGTAACTGGGATGTGTTTGTACCTGCAGCACTTTATCCCAAATCTCCGTCGAGTTCTCCCCAAGAATGGGTCAGGGAGTCTTCGGGTGGGTTTGCAACATTGGGCTGGTCTCCAG
>CAJWHX010000087.1 GCA_913040875.1 uncultured Pseudomonadota bacterium
ACCAGCATGGAACAGGCTCGTAAACTCGCATCAGATCTCAACTCTCTCAACAAACGCCGCCAAGAGGTGCAGCAAGAAATGGTGGATAGCATCATTGATAAAATCCCAGAGGAGATCCCGAATTTCTTAGTGATATCCGGAACGCGAGAAGAAGGGTTTCACAAAGGTGTTGGAGGGATTGTTGCCGCTCGTTTGAGGGACAAGTTTCATCGACCTGTTGCCGTTGCTTCAGGCAATGAAGAGTTTATGACGGGATCGATTCGCTCGATCGGTGATGTGCATGCTGTGGATGCCCTTGATCGTTGTAAGGATATTTTATTGAAGTACGGAGGACACCCTGTTGCGGCTGGCTTTTCTCTACGTAGAGAGCACTTGGAAGAATTTAAAAAACGTCTCAACGATTTTGTTGCCGAAACCACCGATCCAGAACAACTGATACCTGTACGCCGGGTTCAAGTGAAATGTACTGTGGATGAGATTTCCTTTCACACTGTGCAAGCTTTCATGAAAATGGAGCCATTTGGAAAAGACAATTACAAACCGCTGGTGTGGCTCTCCAATGTCAAAGCCAATCGAGTTCAAACCATGGGTAAAGAAGGCACTCACATGCGATTTGAGGTGGGTGGTCACAAAGCTGTTTGGTTTGGATCTGCAGAGCATCAGACTTTGTTGCAGCGCAATCGTGTGGATATGCTTGTGGAGCCAAGCTTCAATCGGTATAAAGGACGCACTACTGTACAATTGATGGTGCAGGATGTTCGACTGTCAAAGTAACAACGTCGGTGAATAAGTCCCTATTGATTTGGCCATCCGTTTCTATCGTAATGTTTGATATACCATTTGGGATCATCGGGTAAGCATTTTAATTGTCGAGTAGCTTCTTCATTGGTGATTTGATTATTCTTAAGATTTTGTAACACTTGAATTGTAAGTGGATCTTGCCAAAAACCGCGGGGCTTTACTTTGACTCTTGGCTTTGATTGTTTATATGGCCACATTGAATGCATCTCCGGATTGTTTATGTTGGCAGTTGTGGATTATTTTTGCGGTAAAGCCTCTAGCATTTCAGACAGTGGTTTCACTTCAATGGTTTCATCTACGTCGCACGAAGCATTCCATGTTGTCGTTGAGCGCTTATTGATATTGGCTCGAAGAGTCCATTCATTGGCACCCAGATGCACGTAGATTCTGCCCGGCCCTCGGCCTAGATCTTTCCGTCGCCATCCGTTGTACCCAGCATTGAGAAAATCATCCGTTTTTGTATCTATATCGAGCGCTCGAATAGGAACTCTAGGGGTACTGTACCAATCCCATCCCTCAGGGGTACGTTCTTTGTTTGGTTTGAAAATGAGGTGAATGGCATCAGCAGGTAGAGCACCATCGGTCAAGGTTAGGAATTCTTCATGACTTCCGCGGTACTGGACACCATCTAAGTCAAATAATGCACAGATCTCACTCTCAAGAACTGTCAGAGACATAATGGATAACCCCGAAGGTCGCATCAGAGCGAAGTGCATCTGGTTGTTTGGTCCAAAAACAAGTTCACCAGGTACAGCCCCCTTGAAGGAAAAACCCTCAATGTGAAATCGACCTCTCCAGTGGAGGACCTCGACGTTCGGTGTGTCCGCGTTTGGTATGTCTGTGGCTTCTACGGTTTTGCGACCAAGTTTGGATGTATCTTCAACAGTATTGTCATTTGCAATTGCGCTGTTCAAAACTGCATTTATCATCCATATCGACATCATATTATTCGTCCTCGGTCGTGTCTTTTACAGACTTGCTAGCCTGTTGAACTTGAGTATGCAATTCTACAATCGTCGGATGCGGATCTGAGCGATGGGCATCATCAAAATGCTGGTCACTGTCTGACCAAGCCTGTGAGTGACTTGCCATAAGTGCTTTCAGTAAACTTTCTCTGGCTGGGATGGTACCGATCTGCTCAGTGCTAGGCGGATTGAGCAGATTTGAGTTGCTCGGAAGCTTATTTCGGCATCCATAAACCATGCATAGGACCAACCCCATCCAGAAGGAACCGTGTAACCTACGCCCCATTAACCTATGACCCATTTGGTAATTCTCGTTCCCAGAGTTTTCGTGCGCCGTAATTGATGGGATAAAAGGTGGCAAACATGCATAGCCCTAGGGCCAAAAGCATACAGACACTACCGATGGCCCATTGTGTATCCGTGATTGGGCGCTCTGTTATCTGGGTAGAAATCAGCCAGTACACTGGAAAAGCCTCTAGAGCAAGGACTGCGAAGACCAATCCGAGCGCCGTCAGCATGTAGAGAAGACCAGCAGGACTTGCTGCCAACTTCGAAGCATTGTTGGTTTTAAAGTCTGGGTAAATGGCACCCATACCCACCGCAATACCAGACAGTCCAAATGAGAGTGCCGCAGCGGTTCCAATACCCACCCACAACATGGCGGATTGTGCATCCAAAATGGTGATGGAAGATACGGCGAGGGTTTCCCCAACCAATATCATCGGTAAAATTCCGGGATATGCCTTAGCCCAAAGGAATTCCTTGGCGGAGATGGGTCCTGTTCGCATGACCCAAAAGCCACGACCTTCATTGGAGACAGCTGCAAACTGGAAACGAGCCGCCAGTGCAGCCATCACAAATCCGACCAGTGCCAAGATTAGGAAGGACAGTCCGTTCAGCCAAGTCTGCATCCAAGGACCTCTGAAGCTATCCACGGGGAGATTGGCTACCGATACGATTGCAATGATGACAATGGAACCGACCAAAAACAATTGGGTCCACTGAGAAGGGTCTCTCACAAAGGTTTTGACGTCTTTGGCGACGATGGCCTTAGCCTTTGAAGGTAATGGAAGCGTCCAGAGACCAATGAGTTGATCGAGAAGTGGGGATCCAGCCATTCGGGCCACGCGGGCTTCTTGTGCCTTGGCCCGGCCATCATCATAGAGTGCGTTGGTGGTCCAGCGTGAGATGGCTGTGGCGGCTACAGTGGCACTGAGGAGCAGGGACAGATCAATCCATGGGAAGGGTCTTCCGAATAAGGAAGCGATCAGTAGATCAGAGGCCCAACTGGGAGGTGTCAGAATGGGCATGGGGGTTTGCAATTGTGCCATGTAGGCTGCAACGCTCTCAAAATTATCGGCATTGGCGAGCTGTTCTGGACGGAGCACACGGATCAAAATGAACACGACAACCAGTGCCAAGATACTGACCAATACGAGAGCTTCTCGGATTCGACGAGCTGGAAATACGGATACGAGGATACTGGCGAGTCCTACACCAAGAGCGGTGGGAATCACAGAGAAGGCTGTCATCACAACGACAAGAAGAGCGTAGTACTCCGGTCCTTGTCCGTACACAATTCCGTAAGAGATAAAAATGGGAATGGCGAGAGAGAGCACCATCCAGCTAGATTGAGCAAAGGTTTCTACAAACCTAGCAAAGAAAAAATTGACCTTGGAGATGGGGAGAGACAGCAGGAGTTCCAAATCATCAGACAGGTAGTAGTTCGATAATGCAGTCACGACATTGGAGAAGCACAAAAGCCCAAACGTACTGAGCAGCAACAGTTCAATCAGTTTTCGAAGAACGATGGTGCCAACAATCTCAACACCATGAAAGGTGTGGATGAAAAAGAACATCAGTCCAGACAGTCCCAGCCAGAAGAGAGCCCCTGAAATGGAGAATCCAACGATCAGACTGCGCTCGGCTTTGGTTGCCTTTTTCCATCGATTGATGAGGCTTTGACGCTGTGGATGGAGAAGGTGTCGAATGACGTACATGGTGTTCTCAAAATTTAAGGCGCATTGGGGATGGTAAAGGGAGTGGCTTCTTCGATTTCATTTTGTTCTACGGTCATCCGAATGTAGGATCGCAAGAGTTTGTTGCGTTGAGCTCCGCCTACCAAAGAGCGGAGATCTTCATACAGCGCAGGATCTCGCATCAATAGTGCCGCCGTCCCATCACCATTTTGCAACGCATCGCTGGTTCCTTTTAGCAACGTAGCGGTTTCTGCCAAATCGTTTAAGATATCTTTCTTGCTATCGTCGTAAATGAGTGCCGTAATGAGTCCTTCTTCGGTTTGAATATCTGTGACCAGTTTCTCAAGCGCCACCGATACAGATTGAAGCTGTTTGGCGAGCGATTCTCCATTTTTACCGTAGATAAGTTCGTGAGCGAGTCCGTCCCCGGTTTTAACATTGGCGATGGCATCATCGAGATTGGTGGCAGAATTGTCCAACTTTCGCATGATGTTGTTGATTCGTTTGGTGAGCGTCTCATCGTAAATCAATGTGTGGATAAGACCATTTCCATCTTTGATTTCCTTGGTGATCAACTCGAGATCTTTTAGAGATTTCGCAAGAGAAGCGGCTTCAATTTCTTCGTTTGAGCCTAGGATATTATTGACTTTGTAAGAGATGTCGTCGGTGTTGTTTAGAATACCGGTCACCTTTTTAGTGTAGCTAATGATATCTAGAGCCTCTACAGTTCGAACCCAATCGTCTTGTTCCATTTGGATACAGTCAGGATCTCCGACGGATATGGATACGTACTTATCCCCTAAGACTCCAATGGAATCGATTCTGGCAACAGACGACTGTTTCGATTTTACAGCGTCATCCAGTGGAAACTCTTCGCTGGGGGCACATTGACGAATGCGATGTTGAAACTGTTGAGAGATGGATAGTTGTACGTGGATTCTCCCATGCTCCGTTTCAGAGAACTTGAGTTCGGTTACCTCTCCGACATCGATCCCCGACAACCTTACCATAGAACCTTGTTTGAGACCTGCAACGTCGTACCACATAGCATTGAGGACATAGTGCTCTTCAAAAATCTTTGTGGAGCCGCTCACCATAAATAAGGTGCCGCCAAAGAGTGCAAAGAGAAAAGAGACGAACAAACCAACTTTGGCATTTTGTGACACAGCCATTGAATCCTCAAACAGGGGTATTCTTTAGGGTAGTGTATCACGATTGGCAGTAGACATGGTAGACCAGCGATCTGAGATTGTGATATCTGGGAGCGTCTCTGTCGTTGGAATCCATTTTTGAGTAGCGCGGTCTAGTTGTATCCATTCATCGACAATGCTTTGTGCTATCCAAAAATTGGCTTGTGAAGTTGGATGCATATCATCTAAGAAGGCGTCGGTCTTACTCAGTCCAAAAGCTCTAAGTGTAGGTGCCACATCGATGATGGGAATGTCAAAATGATTCGCGATGGCGTTTTGCCCTTTGAAATAGGGATCCCATGTGACTTCCACATCAACAATGTCCAGTCTGTGACGATTGGCAGGTTGAATCAGCACAACGGCGATGTCTCTAGACTTCGCTTCGATCAGCAATGTGGACAGCGTCTCTATATATAAGGGGAGGGGAACGCGTCTTTTTCCATTGGCAAAGGGGTCCCGTACCCATGAGATTTTGGCATGCGGATTCGCCTCAGGGGTACTTGAAGTCAGAAGTTCAGGACGAAGGGTTTGTGTCAGCTGGATAAAGGCATGACTCTGTCTAAGAAATCGTAGAGCCCTTTTTTTAGGTTGGTTCAGTTCTGCCATCCACTGGGCATCTTGAAAATGATCGAAATTGTTGTCGGACCAGAGGTTTCCAATCACCAGCACACTTGGTTTCAAATCCCATCCGATTTCATTCATGAAGTTTAGAGTCTGTACAGTAGAATAGCCAGGGGTGGCCCCGCACAGTACATCGATGTTCGCCTCCTCTGCCCTCAATGCACTTTCCAGATGATGATGAAGTGTGCCATCGTCATCGAGTCCATGGCCAAAAAAGCTCGAGTCACCCAGTATCAACCATTTGTCAGAATCTGGAGTGGTTTCGGTGGCCCGCATACCCAGATCATCGATGGTGACTGTCGCCCCGAACTGCTTTTGGGTTCCGGGGGTCATGGACCAAATTCGTGTTGGGTGTGCCTGCAGCTGCATGCCTACACTGGGGCTCTCCAGTTTGAGTAGAGGAAAGAGTCTTGCGAATCCTTCGATGCACGAGAGCGTCAGTATTAGTGTGAGGATGCTGAACAGAAGCCTTTTCATGGTTGTACTGTATCTCGGTTTGTATCAAGATGGACAACAATCCCGACTTCTTGCCTTGTGAACTTGCCCTCCTAGAATTAGGTTTTACCACACGCATTGCAATGACAAAATTGAAACCCAATAGGAGTGTCTATGTCGGAAGAAGGCAAAGGAAAAATTGTGGCTGGGGCACTGGCTCCGCATCCACCTCATTTGGTGTATGCCCAAAACCCACCCCAAAATGAACCTCGTTCCGAAGGTGGATGGGAAGTACTGCGTTGGGGATATGAGCGACTCCGACGAAACTGGTCTAAACTAGACTATGATGTCATCGTAGTGCATTCCCCGCACTGGAAGACCCGTTGTGGTACCCATTTTCTTGGTGTGGAACACTTTGCATCGAAAAGTGTAGACCCCATTTTTCCAAATTTGTTTCGATATACTTACGACCTGACTGTAGATGTTGAGTTGAGTGAGATGATCTGTGCAGAAGCAGAGGCGGAAGGGTTAGAAACACAGATGATGCGAAACCCTGACTTTCGGGTGGACTATGGAACGATTACTGCTTGTCACTTGAGTCATCCAGAGTGGAACAAGCCGATTGTCTGTATTTCTTCCAATCAAGGGTATTTTGACTTTAGTAACGAGGTTGGAGAGGCACGTATGTTGGCTTTGGGCCGTGCAACGGCTCGAGCGATTGAGAAAAGTGGTAAACGGGCAGTTCTGTTGGCATCGTGCTCTCTATCGCATCGACACTTTACCAAGGAGCCAGCCATTCCGGAGGATATGAAACATGAACATGTCTATCACAATGGTCAGTACCTTTGGGACATGAAAATATTGAATCTCATTAAAGAAGGTAAATGTCAAGAAGTGTTGGACATTATGCCAGACTTTATTGAGCAGGCAATGGCAGAAACGAAAGACGGCTCTTTTACGTGGCTGATGGGTGCTCTAGGCATACCCGATTATCCAGGAGATGTGCACAGCTATGGATCGGTGATTGGAACAGGAAATGCCGTGGTGGAATGGAATCCGGCATGGAAAGAAGGGGGTGTACAATGAGTGCAGTAGTCGGTTTGATTTTACCGGGCTTGCCCCATCCACTTCTTCAACCCGAAGGCAATCCATCTTGGGGAGAGATTCGCAACGGTTTTGAGGCTGTTCGTCAGCAGCTCATCGATGCCAAGATTGAACGCTTGGTTTTGTACAGTACGCAATGGTTCTCGATTTTGGGTCATCAAGTGCAAGCCCACGCCAATCCAAAGTGGGTACACGTTGATCAAGAGTTCCATCACTTGGGTTCGATGCCGTATTCTTTCAATGTGGATACGAAGTTCTCAGAGTCGGTCGTCAAACATGCCGAGAGACGAGGCTTGCATGCTCGTACAGTGGATTACCATGCTTTTCCGATAGACACAGGGTCAGTAGTGGTCAACAATCTTATCAACCACGACAATCGATTTGAACTCTCGATCGTCTCTTGCAACATGTATGCAGATCGCGCTGAAACAGTCGTGTGGGGTAAAGCCGTTGCCGATGCCCTCGAAAAGGACTCAAAGCGAACCGCCATCGTCGCTGTGACTTCGCTCAGTAAACGGTTGCACACGCGACGAGTGGCGGATGCAGATGATCATGTGTCATCTCAAATGGACGATGAGTGGAACCGCAAACTCCTTGAACTTCTGGCAGAAGGTCGTTTGGAAGATGTGTCTCAGTTGGCGAGAACCTTTGCAGCTCAAGCCCACGCTGACAACAAACTAAAAGCCATTTGGTGGCTCTCCGCCGTGATGGGAGCCCACAACAAGTATCGAGGAACCGTTCATGCTTATGGTCCCATTTTTGGAACCGGTTCAGCAGTTGTATCTCTCACCCCAAGTGATTCAGAAGTGGGCGGTCATGAGTTTGATGAGGACGACGTCGACTATTTCTCTGGTGATAGAGAGGTACTCGAAGTTAAACCAGATGCCCCTGTGATTTCTGATGAAGAAGAGTCATCTGAATCGTCATCTAATGAAGTCGTGCTCCCCTCTTCGAAAAGTTCTGGTTCAGTCGTTAACACGCAAAAGGCCCCCAAGCCGGTAGGCGCATACCCTCATGCCCGTAGAGTTGGAGACTTACTTTTCTTGTCTGGTGTAGGACCCCGTCAGCCAGGTACAGATGCGATTCCAGGTGGACCAATTCGAGATTCTGACAAGAATCCACTCGACTATGATGCAGCAGCACAAACCCGTGCAGTGATTGAAAACATTCGCATCATCCTAGAGGCTTCAGGGTCATCATTGGACCGCGTGATCGATGTCCAAGCATTCTTGATCGACATGGATAGAGACTTCAAAGCCTACAACAAGGTCTATGCGGAGTATTTTACCAAGATTCAAGCAACCCGAACGACGATTGCGATTCGTGCCTTACCCACTCCGATTGCCGTTGAGTTCAAGGTGATTGCACTGCCGGGTGATGTGCCCAAGCCACCACTCTGACAGAGATTCCAATGCCCACGATGATTGATATATCTCCCTTGATTTCTCCAAGCCTCGCTGTTTGGACGGGGGATACACACTTCTCTCAACAGTTTCTGTGCCGGTTTGATACTGGGGCCAACATAGACTTGTCTACGATCACTACGACAGTTCACTTAGGCACGCACACAGATGCACCCAGTCACTATCATCCAACCGGTCAGACGATGGAGTCTAGACCACTTGATCTGTATTATGGACCTTGTCAGATCATGACCGTCGAGGTGCCAAGGGGAGAGCGAATCTATCCAAGTCACTTGAATGGTGTGGAGATCACCGCAGAGCGTGTTCTCTTTCATACGAAGTCTTTTCCAGATCCAAATCACTTCAATACAGATTTCAATGCCCTCTCGCCAGAACTGGTCGATTATTGTGCTGAACGTGGAGTTCGGTTGATTGGACTGGATACGCCTTCCGTTGATACGTATTCTTCAAAAGCCTTAGAGTCCCACAACGCCATCTTCAGACACGACATGGCGGTACTAGAAGGCGTGGTGCTCACTGATGTCGAGGATGGAGTATATACGCTGATTGCCTTGCCACTCAAGATTCAAGGTTCGGATGCGTCACCGGTTCGTGCGGTGTTGGTGGGTTGAGTATTCATTCCGAATAGAATGAGATGGTTCGTTGTCATAAACAACTGAGAAACTTGGATAAAACATGCATACTTTTCAAACCATCGGGTCTGGAACCATCCCCATAGTCCTGCACTTACCTCATAATGCAACCTATATTCCGGAAGATTTTGACTGGAATCTAGACCAACACGCCCTTGATCAAGAAATTCACAGACTGGTTGACCATCATACATTGGAACTCTTTCAGCCTCTCATTGATGCCGGAGCCATAGCCTTGCACAACAACCTCTGTAGACTCTATTTTGACCCGGAACGCTTTGCGGACCGAGAAAAGGAAACGATGAATCAAATTGGGATGGGGGTGTTTTATACACAGACGACGGAAGGCGAGCGATTCCGAGAGGATGATTCAGATGATGAGTATGAGGCTAAACTCCAGCGACTCTATCATCCGTATCATCAACAGTTCACCGAGATAGTCGATGAGCTGTTGTCTGGATTTGGACGCGTTCTGATCATTGATGGTCACTCTTATCCAAGAGTCCCTTTGCCGTATGAGCAATTCCCAGATGCTCCCAGACCGGAAATCGATATCGGTACATGGACCAGTCCAGAGAGTCATACATCACAAGCATTGATCACGCACACACAGACTTGTTTTACAGAGATGGGATTCTCTGTGGATTTGGACTGTCCATTTAAAGGGTCCATTCTTCCAACAAAATTTATCGGAGACACTCGCGTCCAAACGATGATGTTGGAAATTAGACGGGATACGTATCTGGATTCAGATTCTTATGCCAAAGGGGATGTACGTCTGGATCTGAACAAGATGAGCCACTTTCACAGGGGATTGGAACGGTGGCTTAGTTGGAAGGTAGGAAGATAAACCAATGAAAACGTTGTGAACAAGAGAGGAAAACAGGACGGGAAATCAGGGTACAGTAATTTTGGAAAATCACTGTCTGAGAAGGACAGCCAGTTGGGAGCTGGTTGCGGAGGGAGGTGTTCAGCCTCAAACTGCCAATGGAGAGGCTTCTGAAGCGAACAATCGAACTATAATTGATGTGTGTATATCTGATATGTCAAAAAATGTCACTAAGGATTGTTCAAAAGAACCGAATCATTTTTTCGCCTGATCAGACCCTTGAAAAAATGGATCAAAATAGAGAATTAAAAGCCTTTGA
>CAJWHX010000088.1 GCA_913040875.1 uncultured Pseudomonadota bacterium
TCAAAGTTTTGTATATCGAAAGAATACAGAAGGTCGAAGTTTCACTGAGCGTCATGGAGAAGTGATCCGTAAGATGGGTCAGGGAAGATTGGGTAAAACGATCCAAGTATATGATGTACAGGACTTCCGATGGCAGTGGATACCCATCACGCGATCTATTTATTTTGCAGGTACGGCGATCGCTGGGTCCGATCTCTCTGGTGCGATTGAACATAGACAGCAGTCTGATCAAAGACAGAGATCTCAACAAAAATGGACCGGTAGATTTCGGTTTCTCAGCGCTTTTGCTGGTATGTCAGTTGTTCTGGGGATTGCGTATGTAGGCTGGGAACAGGACTGGTTTGTCATCACGTCGGACCCCTTCGCTGTAGAGCAGGGTACAGACTTGAGTATTCCTGCTGATCTAGAGACATTTTTGAAATCGGGTGTGAACACTTCCAAGTCTCAAAAGGTGGACATTGAGGCGGCTCTTTTCAACAGAGCACAGTGGATGTTGGTCGAGGACGTTCTAAAACAAGACCTGTCTCAAAATCCCCGTCAAGGTACAGAATTATTACAGTGGCTTCAAGTCAAAATCTTGATGCATGAGCCGACCATTGCAGACAATCCATTTCCTGCTAGCTGGTTGCACTTTGCTCTGTCCCTTCACCATCCTGAAGCCTTGGGTCAAAGGGTAACAGCGATGTGGCATTTGCTACAAGGTGATCGCAACACAATGATGCAGGTGTTGGAGCAGTGTCAATCGGACCCCTGGTGTTCGGCTTATAGACTGGTGTTGGAAGGGAAAAGAAGCGCGGATCAGTCAACAATAGAAGTGAAACTGAATGGCGAGTATACGCTCTCTTTTGCAGAAACCGACATGTATAGTGAGAGTGCCGAAAGCGCTCGAGAAGCAGGATTGATAGACCTCGCAAACGTATTGTCTGCAGAAGCCGCACTTCAGCAACTGGATAGGGTAGCAGCATCTCAGTCTGTACAAGCGATCGAGAAGAGTCCATACAATACCCTCAGGCTAAAATTATGGCGTCAAAGGCTCACCCCATCGAATCCTACCACGGTTGCCAGTAGTACAGCATCTGACAAGTGGAAATCAGCTTCGCAACAAACGAAAGGTGGTTGGGTACTAGAACAGTCTGGAGCATGGTTGCAAGCCGATGATCCACAAGCACACCAGAGAATCGAAGAATGGGTGGGGTCCGGAGATTGGTTCGAGGGCGATTTAGAGAATGTCCTGCTTGGGAACTGTTTTCAACTCATCCAATCCCAGAGTTCGATTTATCAGAAGGAACCTCAGAAGGCTATAGAGCATTTGAGTAAAATACAATCTTCGTTTGATGATCCATTGCTGAATTTTTGGTTGGGTCTTCAGTGGGTTCAAGTGGACAGGCTTCAGAATGCGATCAGTATTGCAAACTCGACATCCTCAGATACTCCACATCATTGGATGCTTAAAGCTGTGATTGCGGTACAATCAAGCAATACCGAACTGCTAACACAGGCACTAGATCAGATCGCCAGAACAGATATCTCTTTACTTCGTGAGCGCACCTTGTTTCAAACCTGGGTCCCATCTTTTAATTGGAATAACATACTGTCTCAGGCTGAGGGGCAGTTTCAGTCTGGCAATATCCAAAGTCATTATAGAATGGTACTTGAATGGCTTAAGGGTAACGACCCTAATATTGTTGGTCATGCTGACGGTTGGGGAACTGCTTGGATTGTTCGAGCTCAGTATGCTTATCAGATGGAGCGTTTTCAAGATGCCCAGACGTACATCTCCCGATTTAGAAGGCTGGAAGCGGGTTCAGTACCCGGTGAGATCTTGAGTCAGCTGATCAACATAAAGATTGGTCGAGCGGATATTGCCAAGCGTGAGCTGGGTTTGATAGCCCAACGTGAACGGAGTGCGGCTTGGGGACACTGGTTTCGAGTGGGCTTTGAGGGTGTCAATGCAAACGAGTTGGCCAAAGAGGCACATTTACGATGGTACCCTGTTCTTCCTGCACGCAATGTCAGTGCAGATCACTTCTTCCTCTTTGATGAGCTATCGCATGATTGAGCAGTATACATCTGTTCGACTGGATGTACCCAACGCCTATCGTTTGACCGAGACCCAGAGTTTGATGGCTCAATCGAAGGTTCTTCAGTGGGATATAGAGGCGTACCCGTTGTTGGATAGAGACTTGACCACAGCCGGTCATCATCTGTTCGATCAAGTCGCGCAGCAATCCTATATGGGACCTCTCAAATTAGAAGTCTGGCTGTTTGGTCAAGGAGCCATCCAGGTATTCCAATTTGATAAACCTCCCAGCCATGTTGCACTGGGGGCTCTCAGTGGAATGCCCGGTGTTGAACAAATGGCAGTTTTGGGGCAGATATTGAAGAGAGAAAGGCGCTCTACACACCCAATGGCACACGTTTATCTTGAAGATAGACAGGGGCGTTGGTGGTTTGGAGCACAGGCCCTCGACGATAATGGGATGGTTGTGTTTGATGAACCTGCCACATCGAAACTTCGCAGTGACGGTAAGCCCCTTGGAGTGGGCGGGTGGTTTGCACTTGGTCGAAGATTGGGTCTGACGGGCCATTTGTCGGATGTTATTTGAATGCTCTCCGCTATTCTTCTAGTAGAACAGTCTGAATCGTTCTTCTCTGTCTATTAGTAACTCGTCCATGAATGACAATGGTTGTTGAGACGTCCCGCGTACACTTTCCTGATTATCTTAAGTAAAGTAGATGTCTTTGATGTATACTTTCAATGAAACTGATTTTACAAAGGATGTTGTTATGAGATTGTGCGCTTTTGCTAGTATATTGTTTGCCTTGATGGCTTGCGGTACCCCACCAGATTCAAGTACCGTCGAGACCAACGACGTCGTCAATACAACCAATGTCAGTACTGAGAAGGTTCAAACCCGTCGTCAGCTGGTCTCAAATTCAGATGGCGAACTGACCTGTATGCAGCAGTGTGGGCAAGAAGCCCGTGGAACGATCTATGTTGAGTGCTTAGAGGACGGTGGCGATCGAGAAGAATGTGGTCACAGTGGTCGTCAGTGGTATCGAGAATGTCTCGAGACTAGATGTGGTGAGGCGGCTGTAGAGTTTGATAATTGTCGTACAGACTGTCGTGCAGAAGCAAAGCCGAACTTCGAGCAATGCTTAACCGAGAGTGATGAACAAACATGTCGTTCAGCCAAACGAGAAGAGGTAGATTCTTGTCTTGCGGAGTGTGAACGGTAACCTTGTTCATCGTGTTCGTTGGATGAGGTAGGTAGATCTGATCGGTGTTCAATCTTCGATTGGGTGTTGGTTTTCTACATTGAGAGGGTGTTCTTGGGGTGTTAAAACGCTTGTTGAGGATTGGGCAGTGGTATTGGGGGAGCGGTGTACAACGTATCTTCGATAAGTCGTTCTCGTTATCGATCGTAGATATGGAATTCTCGATAGTAAACTGTTCACTAAGCCATGTACATGGTTGAGGACGTCTTTTCCCACACACCAAAGTCCAACAAACCACAGGATCTGACTGAGCCCATATAGGACTCCGGATACGACGATTGGATGAGGTATGCTTAGCCAAGGGATTGCAAACATGAGCACCCAAGGCAGACCACTCAATAGAAGGAGCGTCCATCCAAATTTACGCTTCAGATTCGAGTTTGGGGCAGTGAACATAAGTGTAGTGTACCGAGTCAGTTTGGTTTTGGGAGTAAAGTCGTGACTTTCCTTGAAGATTCCTTTGTAGTGGAATAACTACATAGGCAAACGTTCATAGAAAAGGGGACCGATATGTTGATGCTGATGTCATTGTTGTTTGGCTGCAATTCCAAAATGGATGAAGCCACAGTTAAAGGGGTAGTGGAGAAGGCTTTCCTAGAGCAAAACCCTACAGAAGGCCGATATGGTTGGGAGATCATCGGTAAAGCACAGTGGTTTATGGGGCAGGGCTTCAACATGGAATGTTTGATGGAGAATGAACTCGCCTACATCAATTATGACAAGCCTGGTCAGATTACACCGTCTTATCCCGCACAGCACAGTATCACAGCAGCGTCAAAGAAGGGCTATTGCATCGATATGGGTTCTGATTTGTCGTACACCATAAACAGCATCGAGCACGTCAGTGAAATGGGCAGTATGGATATCCAAATGGTCAATCTGACTTTTGAGTTGAACAATGCGGCTCCTTGGGTATCGTGTTTAAACGAAGATGTTTTGAATCGAATGGTTCGCGTAGAGAATCTCACAGGGACACCTTCTCTCAACAAAGATGACTTGGAAAAGATCGCATTTCAAAATGGCAATGGGTGTTCCAATCCAGTGCCTGCGACAGCAGATAGATTGAGTACGCCGCGTCCTGAGGCTGAACCCTCTAAGGCACCAACTGTTGAAGAAGCTCGCGCGTTGGCACAGAAGTTTGATGACAAACTCTTTGAAGGAGATGTCAACGGTGCTTACGAGATGTTGAGCTGTGTGAATCTCTATGAAAAGAGCATGTGGGGATCCTGTTCCCCATCGGATTTACTGGCGGTGGGCCCGTCTACTCATGGAGATGAACGTATGGAGTCACCATGGTTGGAGTACACTCAGTACAATTTTGACGCGATAAAGAAGGTGGTGAAGGACAAAGAAGATCCGACACTGTTTCACGTGTTGATGCCACATCGAAAGAACAAGAGTACACGCTCGTTCTCTATTCAATGGGTGGGTGGAGAATTCAAACTCTTTGGTGTTGTCAGCATCATGGGGGCCGGTCTAACTCCCATTCGTTTGATGAATGACCTGCATGAAAAGCAATATCGTGAAGCATTTTCCAAGCGTTTGGAAGGTGAAGAAGTCGATTACAAAGGCAATCTTCTCAATCCAAATGCCGAAGAGGAAGAAGAATAAGTCTCTGTTTCTTTAAGTGTACAGCTATTTTCAATCGAATTGACGTCAAGATATTTAGGAAAGAACATGTCCGAACAATCTCCATTTAGCACTGGTACTGTACTCGACGAACTTTGGAATAGAGGGTTTATCAAGCAATCCATTCGTCCAAAAGAGCTCGAGGCAAAGATGGAAGCAGGGTCGATCCGCTTCTACATTGGCTTTGATCCCACTGGCGATTGCCTTCATGTGGGTCATCTTCTGCCAATCATGTGTATGGCTTGGCTTCAGAAGATGGGTGGACATCATCCAATTATCGTTTTGGGTGGTGGTACAGCGATGGTTGGCGATCCCAGTGGCAAGGACAAAACCCGTGAAATGCTAACAAACGAGAAGATTCAGTCCAATCTCGAAGCGATGCGTCCGTTGTTTGGTCGATTCGTTGATTTGGAGAATGCGACGATGCTGAACAATGCCGATTGGCTACAGTCCCTCAACTACATCAGATTCCTACGAGACATTGGACGTCACTTCAGTGTGAATACCATGATTAAGGCTGAAGGAGCCAAACAAAGACTCGAGCGAGGGCAGGGGTATTCTTTCATCGAGTTCAACTACCACTTGCTTCAGTCCTATGACTTCTTACACTTGTTCAAAAATGAGGATTGTCTCTTGCAAGTGGGTGGAGACGACCAGTGGTTCCATTTTACAGGGGGCGCTGAACTGATTCGAAAAGAAACTGGAAAAGATGCCTATGCATTTACAATCCCTCTACTGGCCACTTCTGATGGCAAGAAGATGGGGAAAACAGAAAAGGGTGCCGTTTGGATTGAAGCATCCAGACTGTCTGTCTACGACTACTATCAGTACTGGGTCAATGTGACGGATGCTGACGTTATCAAGCTCATGAAACTGTATACCTTTATGCCACTCTCTGAAATTGCTGAATACTCAAACTTGCAGGGGGCTGACATTCGCCAAGCCAAGCAGAAGTTGGCTCTTGAAGCGACAGCGTTGGCACACGGTATGGATGAAGCTAAGAAGGCTCAAGATGCTGCAAAGGCTGCCTTTTCGGGTGGACAAACAGCTGAAATGCCCAGTATCGATGTTGCGGTTTCTGAAAACATCATCGATGTACTTGTACGCTCAGGATTGTGTAAATCGAAAGGGGATGCGCGTCGTCAAATGAAAGGCGGTGCCATTAAGTACGATGCAGGTGACGGTAAAAAAGCTATCTCTGACATCGCATACACGATTGACGTTGACGGTGTCCTATGGTTTGGTAAAAAACGCTGTGTGCGAGTTGAAATTCAAGGATAGTCCGTACGCCTAAAATTTCAGTACCAGTCCTATCGCTGCTAACTGTGTCCGTTCATGTTCTAAGTCTGCTCGAAGCAATGGTTGAGAGTTTAACGTTTCTGGAGGGATGTCTAACTGCAGGCTGTTTTGGTTTACTATAAGTGGCCACAATGCTTGATGGACCGATCTCTTTCGATGGAGTCGGATGCTGAGCCTCAGTAGAGCCAGCATCTTGAACGGATTGTTGGTTGGGAGTACACCCCATTTCTGCAGAACTACGTTTTTGATTTTTCCACGATGGGAGCCGATGAGCCTCGACAACAACTGTTGCTCTCGTCTGGAGAACCCAGGTAGGTCTGCATGTTGTACAATGTATGCGGAATGTCTGTGATATCCTGAAAATGCAATGGTTCGTCCGACCTCGTGTAGCAATACTGCCCACTGTAGATATTGAATGTCGCGGGTACTGAGAGACCAAGAGTCTGACACCTGATGAATGAATCCATTAAGGGTGTTGGCAATTCGTTCGTGCTGAACCTGGTCCACCTGAAATCGATTGCTTAAGGTTACAACAGATTTATCACGGATGTCTTCTCCACCGATCCGACCCAGCATTTCAAGTAAGACCCCTTCTCTCAGTGCGGCGGAGAGCCATTGTACGTGTGTTAATGTAAAGGCTTCAAACAATGCGGTAAGGATGCTTAAACCACCTGCGAGTACCGCCATTCGGCTATCGGATATCTTTTGTAACATCGGATGGTCTTGATTCTCGGTCTGCATCACGTCACGAATCTGCGTCAGAGCCAGATGGTTTAAATGGGTATGATTTAGTTCGATAGCCAATGCCTCTAAGGCCTTTATTGTTCCAGATGTTCCGCATGAAACGTTCCACCCAATACCTTGATACGATTGAATATGCGGACCGATTTGTCTGTGGGCTGCCGCGATGGCTATGCGAAAGTTCTCATTTGTCCAGCCGGTTGAAAAGTGTGTCTTGGACCAACTCACACAGCCCATCTTCAAACTGGCTAGATGAAGAGCCGTACCATTCTCGGAGATAATGAGTTCTGTACTACCACCACCGATATCAATGATCAGTCGTCGTTCCGTACTCGGAAAATCATGGGATACCCCTTTGTGAATCAGGCGGGCCTCTTCAAGTCCCGAAATGATCTCGATTGGAAATCCAAGTACGGTCTCAGACTGTTTTAAAAATTCGGCGCCATTTTTGGCTCGACGGAAGGTATCGGTTGCCACAACACGAACCTGTTGTCTTGGGATTCCCTGTAATCGGTCGGCATACTGTGCAAAGTGTTTGAAAGCTCGTTCTTGAATCTCGTCGGATAGATACTTATCTTCATTCAAGCCCCCAGCCAGTCGAACTTTGTCTTTGAGTTTATCAATCAGTTGAAGTGTGTTGTCACCGTCTAGTTTGGCCACCAACATGTGAAAAGAGTTAGATCCCAGATCCAAGACGGCAAAGGTATTGGCATTTTCAGAGAGAGAGGTTGGTGTCACAGGGTGTCTCTTGGGGTTAAATGGTCTACGAGTCGCCAATTGGTATCTTGAATGCATTCGGACCAAGTCGTGCTGACATGTTCTAGGAGGGCTATATTTGCGGTTTTGAGTTCTATGTTTCTTCCACTTAGGAGTCTGACCGCGTCCGACCATCCATAATTATGACCCAGCACCAACAGATTTTGATGTTCTGCCAGTCCTAAAAGCTTTTGCTGAATAGACCCCAATCCTGACAAATAGAAACTGGGCTCTGTTTCCATTGGGATAGAGATGTCATTCTCTAGAAATATGGTGTTCATGTGCTTCCAGGTTTCTTGTGTTCTTCTAGCGCTAGACACGATGGCAGCATCTGGACACACCCCCTTTTGGAGCAATAAGTGCGCCATTTTCGGAGCGGCTCGAATGCCCCTTTTATTGAGCGGTCGATCGTGATCGTCCATTCCATCGGGCCAAGCACTTTTGGCGTGTCGCATGATGATGAGGCGTTTCATCCTAGCCAATCCCTTGGCACCAAAAATCCCTGGATGTTGGCCTCCGGAGAATTCGGCTCTGGGGTGTACTGATAGGTCCATCGAGATAGCGAAGGCATGGATGCCAAGACAGATTCTACCCGTCTACCGGATTGTAAACCATATTTGGTTCCTCGATCGTAGAGCAGATTGAACTCCACATAGCGTCCTCTACGAACTTCTTGATGATGCTGCTCTCTTTCACCATAGGGCATCGTATGCCTCTTTTGAAAAATAGGAAAATAGGCTGGTATGAAGTGATCTCCCACGCTGCGAACCAAAGCGAAGTCTGCTTCAAAGTCACCAGTATTCCAGTCTTCAAAGAAAAGTCCACCGACGCCTCGAGTTTCTTTGCGATGTGGAAGATAGAAATACTCATCACACTGTGCTTTGAATTGTTGGTAGAGGTCGTCTCCAAATGGTGCACAGGCCTTCCTTGCTTCAGAGTGCCAATGAACGGCATCCGACTCAAAACCATAATAGGGTGTTAAATCAATCCCTCCTCCAAACCAACATTGTTGAGCATCTTCAGTTCCAGCAATGAAGAATCGGAGGTTCCCGTGCGTTGTTGGGACATAAGGGTTCTTTGGGTGGAAGATCCATGAGATGGCAGTAGCTTGGAACGGAGTGTTTGCAAGTTCTGGTTTGCGTTCAGTTGCAGCGGGTGGAAGTCGCTGTCCAATTGAATGGGTAAATTGCACGGCGACTTTATCAAAGTGATGACCGCCTTCAGCAACTCGGGGTCTAGAGACACCGCGGTCTCCTTCGATGCTCTCTCCGACAAATGTTAGTCCACTATCAACTGCACACAATTCTTTGATAAATCGCTTTTGCAATGTCCGAATGTAGTCAACGACAGGTTCTACAGCATACGTCATGAAACCTCCACAGTGGATACACCAATGTAACCAGTCCAGTTCGTTCGGCTACTTGTTCTACAGTATGACAATCGGATTGTGAAGTGATACCTTACGTATTGCCTGCTTGTATGTTCAAAGGATCCTCGATGCCCACTAAAGAAATGTTGATTGTGCTGAGTACTTTAGATGCCATAAAAAGAAAGGGCGCTATGCTTCAGTCTCATACGAATGATATGGGGTATTTAACCTTCGAAGAAATACAAATATTTCAGCAAATCTCCGAACGAGATGGGATACTTGGTCAGATTGTGTCGTCTATCCTCAATATTCTGGAAAAGACCGAAGACCATCCAGACTTACCAAATGAGTTGGCGACGGTCGCAGGGGTGTTTTTAGCGTGGAGTCTTCAGTTATCCAAGCCGTTGGAGAGTGGTCAGTTTTCAGTCGGCGATAAAGTCCGCGTGCGTTTCCCCGGTAAGGGTTTGGTGTACTTGGGTACCGTCATAGAACCAGATGTAGATGCTGGGGATACACAAGAGTTGTTGGTGGCACTTCCCATGTTGAATACAGTAGTACCATTGTCTGCAGTACACGTGCAGGAAAAGATAGCCAAACCAAAACCGAAGGCTACTGAAGTTGCCGAGTTTCAAAAACTGCTTCACAACAAACTGGAAGAAATATTGCAAACGATCCCAACTTGAGAGTGCGAGAGGCCTGTTTTTGTTGTCGGAGAGAGCGTCTTTGAACTAAGTTTTTTGGTGGACCTTGTGGATTTATTCAAGATTCACCAAACCCCAGTAAAGTGTGTTAACATTCACTTCAACGAAGTATGCTTTTCAGTCCAGCATACTGAATCGAAAAACAAGGAGTACACAATGGCAAAAGTCACTGATATGTTTGGCAAGCCAGTATCTGGCTTGATGAACGGAGTCGTCGAAGCGATAGTCGTGGACAATGTTGATCCAGATCAACTTGGGAGAGTAAAGTTGAAGTTTCCAACTTTACCGGAAACTCCAGAATCCACTTGGGCGAGACTTGCGATGCCAATGGCGGGTCAAGAGCGAGGTTGGATGACGATCCCAGAGATTGATGATGAGGTCTTGGTTTCTTTTTTTCTTTTCTTTTGCCTTGATTCAGATCTTCGATCGAGGAAGGAAATTCAATTTCAGATTTTCTGAACTGTTCTAATAAAAAACAGACAACTTGTTTCTCCTGACGATTAATTACC
>CAJWHX010000089.1 GCA_913040875.1 uncultured Pseudomonadota bacterium
CCATGACCACGCTCGTGCATTTTGGCAAGTCGAACACACGCTTGAGTGTATCCCTGCTGACAGCCTTTGGAAAAACGTGAATGGGCTTCCAAATAGTCTTGTTCGACACCCCACCCATTGTAAAACAAGTCGCCTTCGATGAAACATCCATATTGGTCTTTTGCTTTACAGGCCTCTTTAAACAAGGCTTGAGCTTTGGCGTAATTTTGCTTTGTTCCTACACCAGCCATATGAAGCTCTCCCAGATGTGCGCAGGCAGGAGCATATTGCTTCTTTTTACATCCCCACTCCAAATCTGTCACCGCCTGTCTTCCATTGGATGCCTTTTGAGAAGGATGACCATTGACATACCCTTTTGCCCATCCCGAAACAACACATGCAAGAGCATCAGACTTACAACGTTTACCCAAGAAATCTCCGGCCAACTGTAAATCACTTAAACCTCGTTCATCGGTCCATTTTTTATAATGGCACGCCTGATAGTATTTCAATTCACACGCTTTTTCATAAGAACTGGTGCGTTCATCACCCATCAAGATATTTCCCGGTGTGTTGAAATCACGACGAAATAACTTCACCGCATAGATTCGACCCTCTGAAGAATCTGGCCAAGCCGCAAACGCCTGCTGACCGAAGAATAAAAATGTCCAAATCAATGCCAACATTGTGATGCTCCTTTGAGTCCGTCGAAGGATGATGCAAACTCTACTGTTTCACAACAATACAACTCGACACCCAATTCAAAATTCTGTTGAATGTTTATAGTCCAATTCTGTGAACAATTCAAAGACTGTAATTATTCTCTTTATTTCGGATGCATTATTCAAGTGTTAACTGAAAATGCACCTATGCCGAACATATTACTGACGGATTGTTCTAGGAACACTCTTCGAAACGGTTGGAATGTCAGTCAAGACTTGGTACATTAGTGACAATCCCCCCCTCCGATTTATTTTATCAATATCGTCTCTACATCATCGTCTCTATATTGCTCTTTGTAATGTTCGAACCACCCTCTGTCCCATAATGCTATGTTCCTTACTCTACTGATTTCTACATTGATCGCTTGTGAAACGGCCCCAAAAGCAAACCCAGCTGTCACACCACCAAATCTGGACACACCTCCTATTCAAGAGTTGAGTTCACCGCCCCCTGAAACGCCACCCGTTGATGCTCAATGGGACCCAAAAGAATTCTCCGGTCCGAGTTTTATGAGTGACGCACTAAAAAACGCCCTGTACAAACAAGATTGGAACAATGCGTTCCCGCTCGTGACCAGTAGCTCTCCAGAAGCGAACATATTGTCTACATGGATAGCCATTCAGTCGAATCAAGAGAAGGGAGTCATTCACAACTATGATGTAATTGCACAATACGACCACATACCTGAAGCCCATCGTGCCTTCATGTTGGGAGCTCTTCAGCTATCAAACGATAAACTATCTGCCGCGCAAAGACAGTTTGCTTTGATTTCAACAGAAAGCCCTCTCAAGGTACAATCTCAATGGTTAGAAGCGGAGTATTTATTGAGTCAATCAGACGCCTCTGAACCAATTGTGCAAAAAACAGTCGAGTCCCTGCAAACACTGGCCAGTCTCCAACACCCATTTTCACATGGTGACGATGTGCTCGCAGCGTTAATTGCCAGATCGGAAGGGTCTAACAACCTGTATCCACTGTATCGAGAACTTTGGGCATCATACCCGTACTCTACACAGACAAAGAAGATCTTGACCAAACTCGGCGCACTGGAAAAGCAACAGAGCAAATTTAAAGCAACGGCTGAAGATTGGAGTAAGCGCGCGACACAGCAAATGCTCGCGTGGCAATGGAAAACACTGATCGCAGAACTCGCCCCAATCATTCCAACATTAACCTTAGACACATCGGAGGCCTGTGCCGTTCGATATGCCTATGGTCGATCACACTTCAAAATAAATTCCGTTACCAAAGCCAGCCAGCTTTTGCCCAAGGTTGGAAATGAATGCAAAGGATTGAACGAGGATGTCGGTGCCAAAGCGTGGTACTTGATTGGTAAATCGTATGAACGAAAGAAAATGTGGGGGGAAGCCGCCAAAGCCTATCAAAAGATTCCCGAGATGTATCCGAGTCACTCTATGGCGGACGATGGATATGCCCTTGCTGGAATTGGGCATCAGGAGGCCGGGGATCTAGAGAGTGCACTTTCCTTATGGGAACAACAAGTCAAAACCTTCCCCGAAGGCGATTTGGTTGGAGAAGGATACTGGCGACTGGCCTGGACTTCCTTTCTGCAGGGAAACACCAGTACAGCCATCGAATGGGCCCAAGAGGCTCAGCAAGTCGTTCCAGAAAGCGGACACCCCTATCAATACTTTGCCTTCCCTTACTGGGAAGCCAGATGGAAGGTCTATCCTTCAAACAGTGAACACGGTGTGCAAAACAGTGATCCAAATCAAGTCACTGAAGGTATCGAGTCATGGAAGGAAATGGTCGCTGAACATCCTTCTGATTTCTATGCGCTACTCGCTGCAGGCCACCTGTGGGAATTGTCTGAAAACTGGATGGCAGACACCAGTTCTATCGATTGGCAGAAACTCAATCCAAGCCCCACGTGGACGCTCCCTGTCGAACTCGCCCAATCTCAAGTTCTTACTGAAACGGCACAACTGAACCAACTGGGGATGTTTGACGAAGCACAAACGACCTTTGCGTCATTGAAAAGTACCTCCATCACCACATTCGCCATGAACGCTCGGCTTGTTGGAGAAGAAAACTGGAGTATCGGACACGATTTACTGCACAAATACATCCAAAAGCATCCGCCCCATACTTGGACGGAAAATCAAGCCGAGATTTGGTACCAGGCATACCCAAACCAATATTGGGATTTGTTGCAAGCACACGCCACCAATCATCCAAATGATTATCCCTATGACGTACGTATTTTTCATGCCCTCGTGCGAGAAGAATCTAGTTTCAACAAAGATATCGTCTCATGGGCCGGAGCCAAGGGTTTGTCTCAGTTGATGCCGGCGACTGCTAAGCGAGTCGCTGGATGGGTTGGGCTCAGCGTCAATAGCACTACAATATTTGACCCCAGCACCAACTTGCGCATCGGATCCAAATACCTCGGCTACTTGCATGGATATTTTAACGGAAACCCCTATCTGGCTGTCGCTGCATACAACGCAGGTGAAGGAAACGTGGGAAAATGGCTCAAGTCGAAAGGAAATTTACCGACCGATATGTTTGTGGAGTCCATCCCGTTTCGTGAAACCAGACACTATGTAAAAAGAGTCTTGGGAACCTATCAAGCCTATCATTTATTGTACGATCAAAAGGAAGACACCCCCATCTTTTCTGACTTACACTCCTTCAATCACGTGGCAAAACCATGACCATTCTGTGCTGGCTCAACCTTGCATTCGCTTCACCACACCTCCCAGCGGAGGTTGCAGAATGGGGGGATTGGGTTCGGCAACATCATCCCGAAGGTGCATGTGTTGATCAGAAGGCGTCCAATTGTTTATGGTTGGGTAACCTAAGGTTGTTTCTTCAAGACGATGAGGGTCGTTTTATTCTTCAAGGTAGTTTGGATGCTCCTGGGTGGATCCCCCTGCCTGGCAGTACTGAGTTCTGGCCCGTCAATGTGCGATTACAGGGGCGTCATATCCCCGTCTTAGAAAGAGATGGTAAACCACATATCTATGCATCGACTGGAAACTTCGATATCGAAGGGACAATCGTATGGAATACCCTTCCCAATGAACTTCCCATACCGTCATCAACTGGGGTCGTTCAAGCACAGGTTGACAATGTCCCTATGGTCGTGCAATTGGATGAAAAAGGACAACTTCTCTTAGAACAAGAAGATCCGTCTGACATCAATCCACCCATTTTAACCGTGAGTCGGTTGTGGTCCGATGGCCCTACGCCGACACTTACCACTCACTTTTCTGTACAAAATGCTTCTCAGGCACAAGTCGTTGACTTAGGAAGCGCATCAATCGACCAAGGAACACTCATCGAAGCTGGTGGTGGCATAAGTCACTGGATGGATGATCAGAATCACATATTTGTCTATGCGCCTGCAGGCGTCCATGAATTTCAATATGTTCACGCTCTCGAACCTCAAATATTGAACATCCCAATCCCAGAACCGCCTTTGAATTGGCCAAGTATGGAACACTGGGCCATAGAAAGCCACATTGCTCAGAGACAGATCAATGTCACAGGATTACGCCCTATTGCAACAACACAAAGTCTAACACCACCATCGTGGCACAATCATCCAACGTATACTAAGGAACCCAGTGCCGTCGTTGAGTTTGACGTATTACTAAGAGGAAATCCGTCACCACCTCCGAATGATCTAACACAATACCGACAAATCTGGCCGAAACTGAATGGAATGGGTTTCTGGATTCAAGATGAAATCACAGGAACGATGACTCAAGGCTGGACGCTGACACCACCTCCTGAACTCACTATCCAATCGGTTGAACAATCTAATTTTGCGCAAAGCATCGTAGAACAAAATCATTCAGAAAACGAGCAGAGTACTGTTGAAATACCCATCCGGACGCAAGATGTAGACATCACCATTATTTCAGATACGTCAAACAGTACGTTACCACACGGTCAATGGAATACAGAATTCTCGAGCACTCAATTTGTTCTTTGGGTACCCAATAGCTGGATGATTCTGTACTGGGACGGAATCATCTGGAAAAATTTCGTAGGAGCATTGTGTAATATCGCGTTGGCACTGGTCTTTGCCTTGCGTTACCGATCCACATCTTCACGCCACACTCCGATTGTACTGGGGGTGGCTCTTGGAGGTCTAATTGCGCCATTTAGCACCTTCGCTTGGCAATGTTTACACTGGCTGTGTGTATACACGAAGAAATATCACTGGCTATTTATTCTCAGTGTCTGCTGGGGAGTCTTTGCTCTACACGAATCGCAAACCTTGCCCATTAAAAATACACAGCAGCAAATGTACGACCCATTCATGACTGAATTCGCTGAAGAAAACTACATGCATCGAAGCGAACAGGTCATGAAAAAGGACCGAAGTTTCTACACTCAAAACAACACTCAAATGATTCAAATGGGGATTGGACTTCCGACTTGGACTGGACAACCCATTACAAAGTCTTGGGTGTCGGGTCAATCTGCGACCAAAGACATGACCCTGTGGAGTCTGAAGTCCAAACACAAACGATGGATAGCCATGTTGGCCGGTCTATTAATAGTCGGGATGGGATGGTTGCGAACCAACAGACAATCGAGCGGAAAATCTGCTCTATTATTGATCGGTTTGCTGCCGGCACTCTGGCTCCCTCAAGAGGCTATCGCACAAGAGCCTTTCAGTACAACAATACAAACATCGAGTGACCTGCCTCCAGCAAACGTCGAACAAGTGCTCCTTGAACATCTATTCCCAGATGACTGCCAAACAGAGTGTGTCAATATTGCCCTCTCCAGGTTGTCTATTGAGGAGGAAACACAACGACTGAAGATTTGGATGGAAGTTCATGCGGTCGAAGATGCGATTCTCACATTACCAGGACCCATCAACCAGTGGCCCATTGACTCTGTTGTATGGGAGGGCACTCCCACGCACGAACTTCGAAAGTCCAGCGAAGGATATCTCGAAGTTCGGATTCCACAAGGAATCTGGTCCATTGACATTACCGGACCCTTAACTGATGGGGTGCAACTCCACTGGCCTGTCTTACCCCATCGAATGGATACCAAAACGGGGAATTGGATTGTCCAAGGAATACTCGAAAATGGTCAAATCGAGGAGCGGATCGGCCTGACTCAATCTACATCTTCTCCCACCAAGCTCAATCACACAGGACTAATACAGTGGACCAAAGAGGTACATCTAGACACCCAATGGACCATCCTCAATACACTGACGAGAGAGTCCAAAGACTCCAACATCGCCTTGAGTATTCCGCTTCGCCTCCCTGCAAATGTTCAGTTGTTATCCAGCAATGCAGTGTCGACTGAAGATGGATGGAGAGTATCTTTTCCAAAAGGAGAAACCTCTGTTTCATGGACCACGGTCCATGTAATTGAAGACCAACTCACCCTCGAACACACCACACTGGACAATGTCCCAACCGCTTTGACATGGCGTATTGAATGTGGAACCACTCTCCACTGTGACTTTGAAGGACCGCCACCAACCAACCACATTGCTCCTTCAGGGAAATGGATTCCTACATGGCACCCATATCCTGGAGAAACGTTAAAGATTCAAGCCACTCCCCTCATCTCCAAACCAGGTGAGACAACCCAAGTTCAATCGCTTCACTTACATCACACACTGGAAACGGAACGCATTCAGGCTACAGCCACTTTTGAACTGGAAAGTAGTGCCAGTCAGCCGGTAGAATTCACCTTGCCTGAAGGTGCTACCATCACAGCCGTCAAAATGAATGGCGTACCCTATCCTTATCAGCCCAACCAAGCACTCAAACTATTGACCAATATCGGTATAGACAGAGTGGAACTCTCTTGGAGAATCTCGAATGACGGTTGGACACATCAACTTCCATCGCCCAATATAAGCCTGCCCATCTCCAATCCCACTATCGAGTTGGACCATCACGATGATATGGTGATTCTGTGGGGCTCTAATGTATGGCACCACAACGCTCCGCCCTTATGGAGCACTCTACTCTTACTGGGATTGATGGCTCTTGGATTGGCGCGCCACCCAAACTCTAGACGAAGTTTCAGCATATGGATCGTCACCTTACTGGGAATCGCCCACACCGGTTTAACTATCGGTGCTATGCTGCTTCCCTTGATCATAATCAATCAACTCAGCACTCGTTCGCGTAAGACAATGTTGTTGGAATTGGGTGTCGTTATGCTCTTATTTTTGTCTACCTTATCTTTGCTGATGAACCCTACCGTATCGATTTGGTTATGGGGACGTTCAAGCTTAGAATGGTATACAGACCTAGTGACCAGTATTCCGACGCTTGAAGTGATTGCTGTACCGACCCACTGGGTTCAAATCCTGTGGTTTGGGTGGTTGCTATGGATATTAATAGACCTATTGCCTCCTCTATTCACAGATCTGATTCAGCGTACACAAAGGATCCTGAACTCGGCTTCAGCCACCCCCACCAATCCTGGCCTAGAAAACTCCGAATCAACTGAATGAGTTTACTTATCCTTCTTGTACGGAGGAGTGATGTTCAGTTTTTTATCTCGAGCTTCTTCTGCTCGGCGACGGGTATGAGAGCGAGATGGGTCTAGCGCCATCGATAGAGCAAAGGCTTCGTAGGCCATAGACCACTCTTCAGAAGCCATTCGCTCCTGACCCTCCAGATCCAATTTCTCAGCTAGAGGAGCACTGATATCTATCAATCCATCCACATTGTGATCCCACTTCCGGGCAAGAAGCAGCCAGTTGTGTTTTCCCTGCTCATCGGACTCGGCTTTGGCCTTCTCTAAGAAACATGCCGCAACGGCTTCCTTGTGCTCTTCGATGTGCGATCTCTTCCACCGTCGATTTCGATACACGTGACGTGTTGCTGTCTTCCACTCCGTCCAAGATTGAAAGCAATCTCCTGTTTGAGCGGTCTCCAAAGATTGTTTGCGTAAAGACTTCGCTGTATCCATTGCCTGATCATCAATCTGAATGTTGAGGTTGAGATTGATCCAGCCCATTCCACCAATTATCAAACTCTCCTCTTTGACCAACACATCTCCGGAGGCCTGATCCAGTACAGTCAACCAAAGTTCATAAGTCCCAGCATCCAAATCTTTTGGAATCGGCATCGGAAATTTACCCACAACCGTCTCGTCAGTGTCCCATTCAGACATGTCATACCAACGATACCCCGGTTGAAAAGCACCACTGGTCATCACTTGATTCTGTTGAGTCAGTGCGAAAATGACCAAGACATCTTCAACCCGTTTCTCTTCAATGGTCCACCGTTGTTCAATGAAGAGTGCACCGCCTGGGGCAACATGAGGAGAGGTGATTTCTATATTCGAGAGATGTACATCGCCATTGAACGACCACCCCTCTTCTGTATCTGAAGGCCGTTTGGGATGAATAAACAAATCTCGACGCACGTGGTTTCCGATGTGCAGTTTCTTCTTGGATACTGGATACCCCGGAATTTCCAAATAATCTCTGGCCCACTCAACGTTCTTCTTAACCTTGGAAGTTCTAGCCCATCCACCGTGAGAATGAGCAAATTCAGGCTTTCTCTCTTTGAGAACGTACTCTCGTATAAACTTTCTATTGTAGTCAGAATGACGAGCAATGGGGACATCTACCAACCCTGCAGTATCGACGATATCCCAACCACTGTACATCATATGTGCACCCATGTCTACATCGAGTAAGGTGATGTGGTCCACATCGAGTCTGCGCTGAACCCATTGCATGTATCGAACACGTCGGTGCACGTCGGCAACGGTCGTTTCTGGTGACCCCACAAACCGAGCCGACTCTTGAATCTCAGAAATACCGAACAATACAAGAAGCACACCTGCAAACCCGTGAGACACTGTCACTGTTCGATTCGATACACTCCACTGTTTTCTAGGCAAATGAGAAGCCAACTCTAGCCCGCCCAGTAACAATACCGGGAGCATAAACACCTCAACGGTATGAAACCAACGGTGTGCCTTCATCCAATCTCCGCCCGAGTAGACTACAAAGAATACGCTCGAGCATCCACAGAGCCAGAGCAGACTTCGTGCGCGCCACCCTTCCCGTGTCAAAGAAGTCAGTCCAACTGTAGCGGCGACCAATAGAATAGACAGGACGCGTATCTCTACCCAGTTTTTAGAGATATCTCCCCAAAATTCTGGGCCTCCACGCCATTGACCATCCCACATAACAAGGCCCAAAATCCAAAGGGTAGAACCGATGACCAACCACCGTCGCCAGCCCTTTTGAAAACCGTTCATTCCGATTGTTAGCAACGGCAAAAACCATCCGAGATGGAGACCCCACTCTTTCCGCCCTAGTACCGCGGACTTAAACTCTCCTGTAAAGACGTCGTGCTCTGTTAAATACTTGAGGATGTACTTCCATCCCCGTACATTCCATCCAAACGGTTTGAATCGATTTCCCAACCCCAATTTGGCATAGTACGTATTCGGATACGCCCAACCAAAATACTCGTATCTCCACCACTGATAGAGGCCAAACGGCACCAAAAACAATCCCGCCCACATTGGGATTCGAAGCCATTTCCGATCGACCACGGCAAATACAGTCATCGCCACACCAGCCAAAAGTGCATACATCATTCCTTCCGGACGAGTCATGCTCACCAGACAAAATAGAATGGCTGACACTGGATACCGCTCTGAATCCTCTGCCTCAACGAGAACACGCCATAAACCGATGGCCAGTAGAAATCCATAGAGAGAGTTCTCCAGTCCTGCACCGCACCAAATGATAAAGTTTGGAGATACCACCAGAAGCAATGGGGCTAACATCGCCAATCGCGTAGGAACACCCGTCCGCTGAACAACACCAAAGATGTACGGCAACGTTGCAATGCCAAAGATGGCGCCCCAAACCTTTGCGGACACCCAAACGGATAAACCGACAAAGTGACAAGCCGCCATCAGAAAAGTCCACAAAGGATTGGAAAAGCCTTCTACCCGTTCGCCGCCTGGATATGCAACAAACCCTTCCCCCTCTGCAAAATGCTTGGCATAAGCAAAGGAAATACCGGAGTCTTCAATGAAAAAGGGTTGTGGTATACAAAAGAACAAATAGTGAACAACAAATGCGACCGACAACCAAAAAAGCGCTGACACCTGCCAACGCTCTTCTGAATTCAGTTTTGAGAATTGATGTGCCACAGACTGGAACAGTCTATCCATTGTGGTCTCCTCAGTAGACTTCTAGAAACACGGTTAGATTGTTTTACCACCGCTGTTTCCAGTTGGAGGTGGTGGGGTATCATTTGAGGATCCAGAAGATTGTGCCTGAGCCGCAGTCGTTGTCTGACCAGACTCTTTGGCCAATTTGGCCTGTCGCGCCGCCTCAAACCTAGCCCGTGCACGAGCCTTCGATCCCTCTTCTCGAAGATTAGCCAATTTATTGTCCAGATTATTGTCTGCGAGCTCTGCACCAACCCTAGCCTCCGCTGCCTTTTTCTCTATCGAATCACGAACATTGGCCAACGCTTGGATATCCGCGTCTACAGACAAAGAACTGAGC
>CAJWHX010000090.1 GCA_913040875.1 uncultured Pseudomonadota bacterium
TTGATGATAATAAAAACATTTATATTGTTGATCAAGATAATCATTCTGTTAAAAAATATGCTGCAGGTTCTACAACTGGAGTTGTAGTTGCAGGTGGTAATGGGAGTGGCAACAATTCTAATCAGCTGAATTATCCTGCTGGGGTGTATGTTGATTCCGCTGGAAATGTATATGTAGCAGACAGGAATAATCATAGGGTTCAAAAATGGGAACCAACAACAGAGGCAATACCGGCAATAGATGACCGAACACCCAGACACCGCCTCTCCAGTCAATCTGCCATGATGCATCTGCTTCTCTCTGAAGTCGATTCCATACAGCGGCAATACCCAAGGTCCCCAGGAATGCCACCACTGCATACAACGTGGGTGTCAGCATCTCCTGTAGCAACGATGAAGCGGCAGACTGAAAAAATCCCCACCAGCTATCCGAGTGACCGAATCGTGCAGAGAATGTCCCCCAAGTTGTAGGAGCGTTCAGTTGATCGGACAACGAGTCTTGTGAAAACATGATCCGTAAATCATCAATAAAGATGCGCCACTTCTCACCGTTCGTCCACTGCTCTCTAAAATGCACTCCATACCAAGCAAGTGGCGCAAGCAGTCCCAATCCGTACCACCACACTCTCTGCAAGACTTGTCTTGCCCAAGTTGTTCCATCTCGTACTGTCAGTATCGACATCAACAAGACAGACACGGGCAACAACAGAATCCCCTGTTCTTTGGCACACAAGGTCCAACCTGCCAGGAGTCCCATTGTGAATAGGGCTCCGCCCTTAAGCCACCGTCGGTCGTCTTTCTGAAATACGTCGATGGTGTACCATCCCAAAAACAGATGAAGAACAAAGAAGGCATTGACCAACATTTCCGCGTTGAGCCAAAGCATCAACTTGGAAAAAGAGGCTGAACTCAACATCAACCAACATGACAGACCTGTCACTACGACAGACGTTCGGCGAAGAAGTCCAACAAACATAGTGGCGACCGCCGTCGACAAAGCCAATCGTGCAACCAGCTGCAAGGCTTGAACTTCTGTATATCCAAAGGAGAGTAACCAAGCACCCATCCATAAACTGAGCGGTGGTCTATCTCCCTCCATCTGACCACTGACAATTCCGCCGTACCAGTAATTGATCAATCCATCCACCCACAAAACAGCATCCATAAAGCAAAAGGACGCTTCTGTGATGGGGGTTAATTGCTCAATCCAAATGATCATTCCAGTGATCGCGCCAAACCATAGCAACAGACTTGCCCAGATCGGTATCGAAATGGGTTCAAACAGCCAACGATACAGGGTCCGCATCCTCTGCATCTTCTGTATCATCTGCATCACTTACTGCGTGGGATTGGCATCAAGATACTCTTCAAACTGTCGAAGGATACCGCCCAGTACGTCCGTGGCAACCATGAAAGCACCCTCTTCTGGAATCGGCATGTCCCCCAGTGCAATATCTCCCCAAATGTGTTCAATCTGCTTGGCATAGACTGTATCGTCATCGTCTACCCAAGGAATGGTCACTGCAAAAGAGTATCCATGATTCAAATGAATCCAGTCGACACTGACTTCAGGTGTATCGGTCAGCCAACGTTGCTGAATAAATACGGGTCCCCACTCTGACTCCACCCATCGAATGTGGGTGTGAAAGTAAATGGTGGCATCTATACCGAGGGGTAAAAATCGCTGCAAGGTTGCTTCATACTCAAGATCTTCACAGTCTCCATCTACAAAGCATTCTGGATCACCTATATACGTACGCTCATTGATGGCGTCTGGATTGGTAAAGACATCCCGTGGATGAACCAAAAAGTTGGTGTGGGCCAAATCTTCAACGGTGTACGGAAAGTCACGCGAGCGAACGATTCCCAACAGCTCTGGCTGTTCTACCAATCCGGGCTCCAAAGTAGCTACTGCCTCAGTTGTTAAGGTCTGCAATCGTTGACCTCGACCAAGATTCTTAGCAACATCATCATCTAAAAGAGTAAAAATCTGCTCTACCCCGTCTTCTAAATACGCTGGATCATCGTGATAATGTTCAATCATATAGGAAATCAAAGCGTCGTAATCTTCAGGGGCTTCCGCACGACAACCAATCAATAGGTTTATTCCCAATAGCCAAATCACATGCACTCCAAATAGTCTACTCAGACTAATGTATCACAGAGTTCGCTTCAACCCCTCAGATAAACAAGGTTTCACGTGGCGTTCACAGAGACAAGAGTCTAGGCACAACGGTACGGAAAACGTTAGAGTGCTTCATGCTACAGATTGATCAACTGCACTTCTCGATCCACTCCACCCCGATCCTGCAAACCCTCTCGTTCAGCTTGAACGCAGGAGAGATTGTGGGCTTCGTCGGCAACAATGGTGCAGGAAAGACCACCACGCTAGAAATCCTCAGCCAATGTATCGTTCCGACCTCTGGAAGCATCACATGGAATGGCAAGGATGTCTGGACTGCGGATGATTACCGTCGTTCTATGGGATATGTACCGGACCGGCTGCCACTCTATCCCAATGCTACAGTACGTGAGAACCTTCTCTACACAGCGAAACTCAGACAACTACAAAACCCACAACTTCGAGTGGATGAATTGATCGAAGAGTTCCAACTCTCCAGTGTGTCCCGATCGCCCATTCGAACATTATCAAAAGGATGGAGACAATGGACCGGCATCGCACAAGCGTGGTGTCACACACCCAAACTGTTACTGCTCGATGAGCCAACGTCTGGCCTTGATCCAAGTGGACGTCAACGCTTCGACTCTTGGCTTCGAACAATTCGCTCTGAGGGCACCACCGTATTCTTCTCTTCACACATTTTGAGTGAAGTTGAAGCCGTCAGCGATAGAGTTTTGTGGATTGAAGATGGACGACTGATTGAAGGAAATGACGTAATGTGGACCATACAATGTGTCGTCGAACTTCCTGACTCCTCTATCAACGAAACACTTCAAAATATCGATGGAGTGACCGATATTCAAATTGATGGGACCTGCATATCGCTCTCTTGTCACCCCAACATTCGTCCGAAAGTGGCTCAATCTCTGGTAGAGTTTGGACTGCTTGAAATGCGGAGAATACGATGAGTCTTCGATTGATTCAAACCATTGGTAGGTGGACCTTCGCGGAGTTCTTTCGTTCTTGGATTGGATGGATCAGTCTAATGGGTTTCGCACTATTGAATGGACTGACCCTCTCGATGATGCTTTGGGAAACTAGCAATCCCTTACTCGCGGGACAAGGTGTAGAGCTCCACCGTGTGTTGCTGCCCAAGTACTTCTCGACCATGAACCTACTCTTGCTCATGATCATTCCAGCACTCACCATGAACAGCATCAGTGGTGAGCAAGTCTCGCATCGCTTGAGACTCTACCAAACGGCACCCCTTTCCAGTGCAACCGTTGTCTTGGGTAAGGCACTCGGTATTGCCTATTTTCTTGGCGTTCTGTTGCTATCCAGCTTTCCTTTAATCGGGATGCTGAACTGGCATGCTGACCTCGAATGGACGCGTTGGATACTGGGATATGTAGGAACAGGACTGGCTGGGTCTCTCTTCATCACTCTAGGCATTTGGTCCAGTGCGCACTCTCGAAAGCCCCTCACCTCATGGTTTTTAGCCACCAGTACTGTCTTATGTTTATGGTTTGTGGGCGCAGCGCAAGGATTTCCGATTCTAGAAGCCCTCTCTCCATTGCCAAAGGTTCAAGAGTATCTGGATGGATGGGTCGGATTGCTGGATACCTTTTACTTCTTCTCGTTGGGTGCATTCTTTCTCTACCATGCTCAAGATGGTCTTTCCGCCAAACGCCATCTCAGTGGACGGTCATGGGATGTACGTCTGACACCGACTCTCTGGCTGGTGGTTCTTCTCATGGGCAACATTCTGGTGAGCCGATACGACAGATACTGGGACCACAATGACACGCGCCCATTTCTCTCAGAAGAAAGTCTCTATCTATTGTGGAACGAAGGTAACCTGCTTGAACTGGTGATCGATCTGGAAGAGTCTGATTTTCGATACCGACAAATCACCAACCATCTTCGAACAATCGAACTCTCAGGACTGGAAACCCCTGTCACTTGGTTGAGTGCAAGCGATAGACCACCCAGCAAAGAGCGCGGCGTCACACTCATTTTGAAAAATGAAGGACAAGAAGATCGCACGCTCCTGCTCACCTCTCTGTATCCTGAAGATTTTTACGCTGGACTGAAGCAATTGCTCGATCCTCGAAAAAAATATCTATGCTTCACCCAAAATGGTGGGGAACCCAGTCTATTTGATGGGACCTCTCCGAATGGATTTGGCTTGTTGACTGAAGAGTTGCTGCGACTGAATTATGCAATCCACATCATCGATCCAAGGAAGAAGATTGACCAGCCCTGTGACCTCATTGTGGTCGCAGGAAGACAGACGCCCATCAACGATGAGTGGTTGGATACGCATCTAGAAGCCCGTTCTGCCATCCTACTACTCGATCCAGCGACAGTGGGTATCTCTGAATCATGGCTCAATCAGTCTGGCGTACAGACCAAAGATGACTTTATCATTGAGGTGAACCCCAACTTTCAAGTCTACGGCAATCCAACCACCCTGCTGCTCTCTCAGTATGCCCTCAGACAGCACCCGACTCTAGCGCTTGCAAACCAAAGTCTTCTCCTCAGTGAGGTGCGTTCGGTATCGATGATTGAAGACAACACGCAAACTCTTACAGTAGAGTTGCTTCACGCCTCCCCACAGTCTTGGGCGGAGACAAATTACTCCTCCGACACTCCCAGTCCAGACGATGCAGACATTGTCGGGAATGTCCCAATCTTAGTTGAGGTCAGTTCACTTCAATCAGGTACACCAACGCCGAAGATGATGGTGATGGGAACATCGAGCCTCATTCAAAATTCCTGGGTGGAACAAAACCCACACAACGCACGAGTCTTCATCCAAATGCTTCAAAATCTATTGCGAGACACACGACCGATTCCAGATACCCCTAGGGATACCAAGATTCAAATGACGACCGCTGAAGTTCGTAACAGTGCTTTTTTCTCGATACTATTGGTACCTGGATTGATTGGGATACTCGGTGTGTGGAGACGCACCGATGGCTAAAATGTCACAACTGCCTTGTCCAATAGATTCTTCGTTTGTGTGAACGATTCCAGATTCTTTACCCTATTTACAGACTGGACTTCAATCTGTTCCAACGGTCCTCGGCTTTGGAAGACAAACCAATATTATCGATAATCCAGTCCATCGTGCCCTGTTCAAGTTCACCGTACCTTCGTTGTTTGAACATATCTATCACTACCTGAACGTGCTCTTCTGAGAGTACTCTCGCTGACAATAGGCTGATGTTTCCGGACTTGATCGCATCACGAACCTCGCGAAGCGTCAATCCAACAACGCCTAGGACATAGTTTATCACGTCATATTGATACTGGGTTTTACCAATACGGGTTGTTCGATCTGACAACTCAGGTGTGGGAATTTCTTTTGCAGAAGGAGGTGCTTCCGACAGGGGTATCTCCGGCGAATCTGAAGTTTCATCAACAGTGTAGATGGAGTTGTAAACAGAATGGGCTTTCCAAGTTCCGTGTGCCTTCAAATCAGGAATCCAACTTTTGACATGTTCCCCAATCACACAACTCAACTTCGGCAACTGCTGGAGAGAGTCTGGACACGTCTCGATTGGATTGTTGAAGACACTCACATACTCAAGATGTGTGCAATTAGACAACTCTTCTGGCAAAGTCTGTAAATCATTGCTGGTTACAAACAGCCGTTTCAAGTTTCGCAATTTACCAACACCAGATGGCAATCGTCCCAATCTTTGACCATTCAACACCAGTTCTTCGATCTGTTCCAACTCCCAGATTGCATCCACTTGCTCGCTTGTCAGTTGCACGCGGACCAACAATTTTCGTAAAGAAGGAAGCGTTTTCAAGTCGGAGATCGGAACATGGGTACTGTTGTATCGATAGACCGGATAATCCACCAACTGTGATTTATTGTAAGGACCCGTGGCAATCAACCTTTTAAGATTGAGTTCAGGTGAGTACATGTAATCATCTACGGAAGACTTCTGTTTTTGAATATACCTTGCATATTCAGCACCGGTTCCATTTGAATCATTGTATCGGTGTAGCCACCATCGATGACCATCATGAATGCAGGTATAGGTACTGAGATTCAGAACGTGTATACCTTCATCAAGCAGTGTATCCAGCCACGGTAGACTCTGACCGTTCGCCTGTAACGCATTGAACTCTCGTACCACCTTTTGATTAATTTTGGCACGGCCCTGTAAGGCATCTCTTTGATGGGCCATATAACGAAGGTACAACAACTCTAAATCATCAATACTTCGCACTGAATGCATAAACTTTAACTGGTATATCGTCTGTTCGCGTGAATCGACACTGGTTTCATCATGTACTGCACCTTCTGGAATGACATCGTCCACCCGTGTAAACTCAAACGGTACAAATTGCTCCAGTTCGAACTCTTCGACAGACTGCATGTATGGGAGGAGTGCACCCATCTCATAGCAACCATTGATACACAATCCTTCTACTCCCTCAAGGACGGACGGTCGATTTTCCAATGCCTCTCGTTCAAACTTTGCTTCTTTCAGGCGCTCGTCCAACGTTCCTTCGCCTTGAAAACCAAGCGTTGCATACTCTGTACGCACAATTCGAATCGAGTGCTTTACGTCCCAAATATTATCGTCAATGTATTCTCCAATAAACATCTCCAATCTTGGACATCGAGTCAATAACGAGGCATCAAAAATTCCACCAGCACCCTCCTCACACTTAATGTACCGTAGATTTGGAAATCTTAGATCCAACTCAAAGAACTCATCACAGTCGTCTCCAGTGATGAATTCAATACCCGTTAACCGTTCCCGAATCGTCGCCGATGTATCCTTAGCATCTAAATGAAAAGCGATTTTCAATGAACTACCCCAACGTTCCTTTTGATATTGCTCAAGATAATTCCATTGTGTCTTACGGTTAAAGAAATACTCTAGATCACCCTGAACGATATCTCCTCGTTTAAGGTCACTCCCACCATCGTCGATCCCAAAATCATCAACGACCGTACTGATGGTACCATTCGACTCATATTGACGAACCAATTCTCCATAGGACTCAAACCGATCGTCACCACGCTTGTTGTTTCGATACAGAATCTGTGACTTTGCCAGTGAACTCTTTCCTTTACCGTTTGTAGAGACCAACGTTCCCCATGTCGAGATCTCTATCCCTTCAAAACGCCAAGCGTTCCCAAATACAAACAAGTGCTCCAATCCATTCTCTACCAACTGATCCAAGACCTGCAAATCCTCGTCCGTTGGTTTATCTTTGAAGTGTAAGTGCAGCCGTTTAATCTCAGAACCATCGACCACCTCTTTTACCATGCTCATGTCAAATGGGTGATATACGTCGAGTGCTTTGCAACCTCCCAAAAATGATGCTGATGAAAAGAGATTCTGCACCGTGACATATTTGGACAAACGTGATTTTCTGTTTGGGTAGTATCGAAAGTACAGGTCTGTCAGTGGCACAATAACGTCTTCATCACCCCAATTTGCTGGCCGCCAACTTGAAACATTCCAGCCATCAATATCAGGAAAATAAGAGGGTACAGAACCACTCGCATCCTTTATCCGCCCAACGACACCAGCTTCAGGAGAAAAGCCATCGAACAAGGGCAATAGAACATCTTCCCCCGTCGTTTCACGCGTTGAGCCCGCAATCTCCACTAAACCGTCCAATAAAGACAATGCCATCTGCCGGTCTTCAGCATTTGAACGCATCAACGTCATTATTTTTTCTACTTTTTCAGCCCACATCACATTTCCCAATTATCAAAAATATGGGGACAGCACAAATGTCGTCACCGTCGTGTGGTTCCCCAATACTCGTACCGTTTGGAGAATCGAGGGAATCGATTAAACTCAAGGCTTGGTGCAGAGTTTGATCGATTTCCGAAGATTCTCCATATTGGCAATTGCTATTGTCAATAGGTGTAGTATTGAGGGTACCCACGACGGTGACGCTCTCTCAATTGCAATTGAGAGAGCGGATACCGTCTTGACGGAGCATCAAGATTTCCAAATATAAATGGAAAAGAGCCTGTCCCCATTGGTATAGTAACATTGTTTACAACTCATTTAATTAAAAATATCTATTGAGATATTCATGGCCTATCCCGACCACAAAAGCGCAACAGAAATCATTGATTACATCGGTGATCGAATTTTGTTTCTCTCCGTATCTGGAGGAAAAGATTCAACCGCGATGGCCCTGCACCTAAAAGACATGGGCATTCCATATAAAGCCATTTTCATTGATACAGGTTGGGAGCATCCAAGTACCATCGAATACGTAAAGGAATATCTACCTGCCCATGTCGGTCCAATTGAAATCATTCAATCCAAAGGCTTCAAAAAGATGCTTCGGGATAGAGCCAAATTTCCCAATCACTTTCAACGATTTTGTACGGGGGATTTAAAGTTGAACCCTGTAGCCAGTTTTTACCGGCGTCAAGATTCTGATGTTGTGAACGCTGTTGGTATTCGGGCCGAAGAATCACGCAACCGTTCCAAAATGCCTATGTGGGAAGACAATGCACACATGGATTGTGAAGTGTGGAGACCGATCATTCACTTCAAAGAACAAGACGTCATCAACATTCATCACAAACATGGGGTAACTCCAAATCCCTTGTACTTAATTGGATTGCCCAGAGTCGGATGCTGGCCTTGTATCTTCTCTACCAAACGGGCCATTCGCATTATGGCCAGAGAAACACCAGAGCGTATTGACGAAATTCGGAAACTGGAACGTGAGATCAATCTCAGACGTCGTGCTAGAAAACCCGGTTCACCACTCATCTCCTTCTTCAACAAAGGCAAAGGGGCAATGCTCATCGATGATGTGGTTACATGGGCGACGGAGTCCCAAGATGACATAGAGTTGTTTACAAACAGCGACACGGAGTCTGGTTGTGTCAAATGGGGATTGTGTGACATTGCACACAAACACAATGCTGAACGAAAAAAAGGGCGACTGAAGTGACTCTAAGACAAATCGGGCTACATTTTGTGTAGCAACGGAGAATATTATGTTTACCCTTTTCAGTATGTTGGCTTGTTCTACCACTAAACACCCCGATCCAGAAGCAAGTGTGATCGTCGACGAAGAGACCACCTTAGAGCAAAGTGAACTCAATGGTACGCTGGTCACTGAAACCATCCCTGCCCCAGAGTTTACCGTCCTCAACCAAGATGGTTTGGAACGCACTCGAGATGACTTAATGGATAAACCGACCGTCATCTGGTTTTATCCGGCAGCCAATACGCCTGGTTGAACGATTCAAGGTTGCGGGTTCCGCGACAATTTTGCAGAGTTTGATGCCCTAGGTGTCCGCATCGTTGGTGTGGGGTTTGCCAGTGTAGCAGAGAACAATCAGTGGTACGTCGACAAAGAGTTCCAGTTTGAACTATGGTCGGATACCAATAAAGAGTTGGCACTCTTTTATGGAGCTGTCGACAGTTCTTCCCAAGGCTATCCAAGCCGAGTCACCAAGATTTTGGATGATGAAGGCAACTTGCTCGTGACCTACGACGATGCCAACTTCGCCACCAATCCCTTTGATGTACTCGAGGACTGTCAGTACCTGTTTGGAAATTAACACTTTCTGTTCAACACACTTGCTTGACCGTGATATCATATGTTGTAAACACAACATTGATTTGGAGGCACTGTGAGTATACGTAAACTTCTTAAAACACCTACACTCGGTGGAAAAGTATTTTGGACGGACAAATATGAATATCAAGGGTGGCGTATTCAATACAATTCGACATTAGACAGTATCGCACCCCTTAAACCATATCGTTTACTGAATCCAAGTGATCACTTGGTTGCCAGTGCGGATTCTGTTGAAGAACTCGTTGAAGCCTTATCAGACTTTATTGCAGAATATCAAACCGAACTTGCGAATCAATACGACGAAGGCTCTTTCCTGGATAAGGTTGGACAAGTAGTTGGTGCAATCGGCAGATCAGCACTTGTGCATCTCTTCACTCTTTATCATTTGCTTCTCGATGAACACAC
>CAJWHX010000091.1 GCA_913040875.1 uncultured Pseudomonadota bacterium
ATGGGATCCCACCTGCCGATATCTGCTCTGTATAATTGGGATGCGCATTTAGAATCGCTGCCACAGGAATCTTATCAATCTCCCATAGATTACGTTTATTTTTTCGAGGATACACATTGTGTTGTTTGGCTACTGCAACATCAATGATGGCGACGTAAGGCTGTTCACAGGTTCGATGTGCAACTTGCCAAGCATAGCCCAAAATCTTCGACGCATAAATGGTTCGCCCATGCGAATAGGCGAACTCATCTCCTTGAATCATTTGTCGAAATGCTCTCCGATCCATAGAGTGGTATAGCAACTCGGGTGGTTTCTCTACATATGGACGTTGTCGAGAAGGAGATGTGTGTTTCATAAGATTTCCTACGGCTGTTCACAACAGGACGATTGCGCTTCGTCTTTTTCATATGCTGTACAGAATGGGCACAACATGTCGAGTAAATCAGCCGCGAAGTTCACCGCGCAAAGCAGATGTAAAGGCTTGGTAAATATGAACCGGTATGGTTTGGCCAATCAAATCCGGTGCACCTTCAAAATGCACCCCCTTAAACGTCGAAGTTCGTCCAAAGAGAAGATTCGGTTCCCTTGGAGAATTGCCTTCAACAAGAACCTCGAAGGTCTGACCAATTGTATTTTTATTTGCTCCGATAGAAATTTGACGCTGCAAGGCCTGCAGCTCCATCAACCGTGCAGAGGACACTGCCGCTGGTACAGGCGATCGCTCAACCAATTTTAAAGCCGGAGTGCCAGGTCTAGGAGAATACTTAAAGGAAAATGAAGAATGGAAACCCACTTCTTGTAACAAAGTGAGTGTCTCTTGAAAATCTTCATCGGTTTCACCAGGGAAACCAACAATAAAATCTGTACTAAAAACAAGGTCTGGTCTAGCATTCAACAGTCGCTCTACGACCCACAGATACTTCTCTCGAGTGTAAAAACGCTTCATGCGACGCAGAATCCTAGAAGAGCCTGATTGCACAGGTAAATGCAGCTGACTGGTGAGTTGAGGCAAATCTTTATATGCCTGAAAAACATCCTCTCCCATGTCTCTGGGGTGGGATGTTGTATAGCGAATTCGCTCAACGCCCGGAACATCTGCCACAGCATATAGAAGTTGTGCAAAGGTCTTCTCTCCCGGAACCTTCAATCCGTAAGAGTTTACATTCTGACCAATCAAGGTGATCTCTTTGACGCCCTTCGCTACAAGACCGCGAACCTCTTGAACGATTTGGTCTGAAGACCGAGAGACTTCTTTACCTCGTGTGGTAGGTACAATACAAAAGGTACACTTGTTGTCACATCCCTTTTGAATGGTCACAAAACCGCCCACTTGGCTTTCTGCATCGGGGTCTATTTCAGCTGCGAACACGTAGTCCGCCGATGCCAGAAAGTCAGTATCCAAAACCTGAGATTTCCGACTTGCCTTCACAAGCTTCTGAACATTGGGAACGGCATCGGGTCCAAAGACCAAATCCACATCTTTGTATCTAGACAACAACGTTTGCCCTTCCTGTTGAGCCACACAGCCCGAGATAGCTATCTGTAGATCCTTTCGACGCTCTCGTTTGATCTTTCGAGCCTCTCCTAGAAAAGAGTGCAACTTAAGTTCTGGCTTCTCACGAATGGAACAGGTGTTGACAATCACCAAATCGGCTTGTTCCATATTCTCAGTGGCTTCATAGCCATCCTTTGCAAGTAGGGCTTTCATCTTCCCTGCATCATACACATTCATTTGACAGCCAAACGTGCGAATGTATACCTTCTTTGAATCTGTAATCTCTGACATTGTATTCCTCTAATCAATGCCTTAATCTACCCTATCAACGGGCAAAATACAAATTATTCATGGGGCGCGTGCCAGTCGATTGGCAACTCTTGCAAGCCTGATTTCATCCGTTTCAATTCTTTATCAAAACTCCAACGGGCTCGATATCTTGGAAAAACGACAATCGCAATCCCCAACAATATGGCGAGTGCAGCCAGTGGATTCTGTAGTATTCCTACAGCACCAGATGCAATACATACACATCCACCAATCCATTCTACTGGACTGAGAAGATATACATCTGGATGGGGACGAAAAGTTAGTTCAACCGACGTCTCCTGAAAAACAACGTTCACAATCGGTTGATACGGAGAAATATTCACTGGATCCAATGTCTGAGCAATGACAATCTCTTTATCACTCACCTTACCAATCAATGGTTTATCGGTCTTTGGTACCTCCAAAGTCCGAACAACAATCCCTCCACCACTCAATCGACTGACCAACCGAAACTCCTCAATGGGTTCCGTCAGCATTCGAAACTGTTGTATCAACTCAACATTGCTCAATGATGTTTGCCAAACCTCTCTCTCTTCCATGCACTCTCCTCATACACCAACCATTCAATACAGTTGCATTAAATACTACTGACACGATACAAAAGAGTATCCCCCAAAGTACATGTCTGCATCCCCAAAACTGTCAACTTTCAAAGGTGTGTTCACACCAACCATCGTCACCATCTTGGGTGTCATTATGTACCTACGCCAAGGATGGTTGGTGGGGAATGGTGGGCTCTTGGGTGCTTGGTTGATTTTGGGACTTTGCTTGGGTATCACGATAACAACCGCCTTGTCTTTGTCTTCCATCGCAACCAACGTACGAATCCACGCTGGTGGTGCCTATGCCATCGTCTCCAGATCTCTCGGTAGAGAAGCGGGTGGGGTTGTGGGGTTCATGCTTTATTTGGCTCAAAGTTTTGCAATCACAATGTACATCTTTGGATTTAGAGAAGGATGGATAGGCGTGTTTCCAACGCATTCTCCATTGATGATCGATCTGTGTGCATTTGTGGGTATGGTTGTCATCGTTCGTTTTTTCACAGATCTAGCATTTAAGTTACAGTACATCATATTTGGCATTACCATTCTCAGTGTACTCTCTGTATCTTGGAAACCATTTGATACTAGATGGAACGAAATCAACTGGATTGGGAACTTCGGTCAGAGTTACGAGAACTTTTGGACAGTTCTGGCCGTATACTTCCCTGCTGTAACAGGTATACTAGCGGGAGCATCACTATCTGGAGATCTAGAAGACCCACGTGAATCAATCCCCAAAGGGACTCTGTATGCAGTTGTATTCGCCGGTCTAGTCTATGCTTGGCTCTCGATCGTATATGCAGGGGTCCCACAAGCAGACTTACTCAACAATTACAACATCATGAAGGAGATTTCACTTGCGCCAACACTGATCGGATTTGCTGTTGTTGGTGCAACATTTTGTGCTGGTTTAGCCACTTTTGTTGCGGCACCAAAACTCGTTCAGGCCCTGTCAAAGGATGCTCTAATACCCTACTCAAGACAGTTGTCAGACGGAAACACAGGAATGTGGGTTACCAGTGCCATTGTTTTGCTGGCGATATTCATGCGAGACCTAAATCTAATCGCCCCCGTTATTACAATCTGTTTTCTCGCAACCTACGGAACAATCAACCTTATCGTTTTGATTGAGCAGCGGCTTGGATTACTCTCCTTTAGACCAACCTTAACCCTTCCAAACTGGATCCCGCTCATTGGTGCTATCGGTTGCATTTTAATTGCATTGATCGTAAATCCAACCATCTGAATCCTAGTCTTGGCCATTCTATCCCTCGGATATCTTCGACTCTCCCATCGTGCTGAAGAGTTTGAACGAGAAGATGTCCGAACCAATCTATTTCTGGTCCTAGCAAGATGGGCTGCACAAAAGAGTGTTCAAAACAGAACCGTCGAAGGTAAAGCGTGGATGCCCCACCCCGTTGTACCCGTTTTTGAAGATCAAATGAAAGAGACCATCCCAAAGATTGTGCAAACTGCCATTGATATTTCCTTACCCAAAGGTTCGATTCGACTCCTCCACTTGCATCATCAACTGCGAACCTGGGAGATCCACCCTTCTTTGTTTGTTCAAGAGAGCCAGCTTTCCATAGAGCAGCCAGAATTCTCCATTCGGACAGCTCTACAATCTCTCTTTGGCACATTTTTACAGCCAAACATTCTACTGTTGGAACACTCGCAGGCTCATTATTTTACCAATCTAAATGACCTATGGCGGCAATGTTTACAATTAGAAATTGGAATCGTCTACACCGTATCCACGCCACACACATTGGATCCAAAGGAATGTATTCACGTGTGGATTCGACCTCAAAGTCCAGACTGGGATTTGTCTCGAGCACAACAAGCCGGGAGTCTGGATCTAACCCTACTCTTGGCCATTCAACTCTCCAAAGAACGGAACCTACCAGTTCGACTCGTCACTACACTGGGTCACCCCGACGAACACACCGCCGCAGAAACCTATCTAGAAGGCCTTCGAGAACTTGGTCGATTGCCGAAGGAAACCTCTGCACTCGCCTTTGTAGGCGACATATGGGATGCTATCGAACAAGCACCGCCCGTAAGAATCCAAGTGTTTGGAATGCCACTTAAAATAGATTCTTCTGAAGATACCGCAACCCAATTTGTAGAGAGAGTATGCCGGCACACTGTTGGAGAGTGCCTTTTCGTATGTGGTACTGGAAATGAAAATCTCCTAGCGTAAGGCTGTACTTCCACATTCATCTTTAGTTGTGGTATACAATCGTTGAATTTTGAGGTACATTGAACTATGCAATCCACTTCAATTCCTTGTTATCGAATTTTGGGCAGCCAGCGAATAGATGGTCGCTTGACCCTTCGTAAAGATGCCATTCATTTTGAGGCAGACTTTCCGTCACGGCATCGACTCTATCTTCCGATACATCAGCTGCTGGGTTTGCATCATGAAACCGATCCCGTCCCAATGATTCGAACGTTGTCGGAGTTTGGTACGGTGGCATTTTATCCGATCAGATCCACTGCTGATTCGGTTGAAGAACCGAATGAATCCGAGCTGATTCGGCTCATTCGACACCGATTCGAACCGTCTAAGACCCCTCTATTTAGTATTCAGTATCCAGCCGAGCAAGAAACGTCCGATACCAACCCCCTACACAGCTATTTAGAGGGGCAGTATTCTATCAACGGTGATACATTTACAGCGTGTGCAGTACAAATCCATCAAGAAACCATCCAAATCTTAGCAAGAGATCACGACAATACTGAATTGCACATCAGAGAACTTATCAGCGTATCGTGCAATCGAATCTGGCTTTCAAATACGATAGAAACCCATCTTGAGTTCAACGACAAGACACTTTGTTTTCGTGGGTCGCACAGTCTTCACCTATGGGCTCTCATGGACTGCCTAAGCAGTGAAGTTACACTGCTTCATTCATGGAACGACAAGCGTCATTGGTGGCAAGGTCCATGCACGGTGACACTTCTTTCGACAGGGATACGATGGTACAGTATCGACTTACTCAAAGTCAGGGGACAGTATCAAGAGATTGAGTGGACACAGATTCAATCGATTGACTTTAGTGGACGTACACTGTCTATTCACACAGAACACGGAGAAATATCCCTTGGTCAACGACATCGCACTACCTTTTATAAAAACATTGTAGAACGAATGCTAGAAGCGATGTGTCACAGTTTTGAAAGTAGACTGGTGGGGTTGTGGGACGAGGACCGAAAAGTCCACATGGGTACACTCACGTTGAGTGGTGACCTGTTGACATTCGCTCCGAAGGCGCCTTCGCTCAGCGATATAGAATACAGTCTCCAAGATCTATGGATGCCTGAATTATTTGATTCTAGCAAAGCATTTATACAAATCCGCATTCCAGGCACAGATCCAACTCCGAAGTGGATCGTTATCCACTGCGGAAATTCAAGCATTGCCCAAAACTGGGTTTCAGTGTTGAACCTTCCCAGCAAACGACTCTCTTGGACTAAACTGACCGTAAACGACAAAATGGAACTGTTCACACAACGAATCGGTACACTACACCACCCCGATCATTCCCTCACCGATATCCAGTTCAATTATCTCAATGATACTTTATCCATCAAGTCAGAGACAGAGGTGCTTCCAATAGACTCTCCAGTAGAAATCTGGTTCAACAATGGTCAGAGAAAATTTAGAATGCACGCACAAATTGAGTATAGGCAAGATATCCCCGTCACACAATGGATATTACAGAGACCAAAACAATTGGACATCTACAATTTCCGAGCCCACCACAGAACTCAAGTGGAGCTTGATGCTCACCTAATACCAATCCGATGGGAAATAGAAAGTGGCTGGATGCCAGACCTAACGGACAGCTTACCGGTTACTGTCAAAGACCTGTCGTACACTGGATGTGCGTTGGAGATTGATAGTGGATTGGAACTCTGCCAGTTTTGGTTGCTGCAAGTCACCCTACCCACACACACCGCTCAACTCATCGGACAAGTTCGGTATCAGCGACATCAAGCGACGTTAATATGGAGGGTCGGATTCCAATTCACCTCTCGGCGTTCTCAGCTCGTTCGAGACATGCTGTCCGCTCTAACTGAAGAAGACAATCTACAAATACCGAACGGCTAGTCTACTAATCTACTATGAGAATGTCTTTTGCTGAAACCCAACGACCAATAAAAATCGTTGGAGGGGTATCATCGTACTCAATTCCAAGAGCATGTGTCCCATCCAAACTACCACCATCGGCATAACGATAAGTTTCATCGGGTAGCAACTCTTTTGGCAGCTCTCCTTCAAGCCCCAGACATACAGCCTGTCCTGTTTCTAGAATACGATAGGTATGCTCACCAATCACCAACTCATCACCGATTGTAAGGCTCTGGATATCAGTAGACACTTGTTCAAATGGAACTTCTACTTGAACGGAAAACTCATGATCGTCCTCTGTGATCCAAGACCCTTCTCCTGTATCGGTAAGGGCATACCACTCGTCCCAAAATCCTTTGCCATATGAGTAACGGACTCGACCAACCACCCTGTATTCAGTCCCATGAATCGTACACAAGGCACCGCAATACAACCTGGAAAAGCCTTGAGACAATCTAGACTTTTTACCGGTTGGCTTCCAATCTTTGTCCACGAGCATCGAAATCGCATCGCAATACGGACACTGAACAGAAATCGCGGCAGGATTGACGACTTGCTGTTCTGCACCACAGGTTGCGCATTGGATTTTCATTAGACGATCGCTGCTGCAATGATGATCGACAACCCAATCATGACAGAACCAATAATGATTCCTAGACTGGTATTTTGATCTTCTTCAATCTCCTTCTGTACGGAGAATGGTGAAATTTTCACAATGATAAAAAAGGCGATGATGAACATCACCATTCCAATACCGCTGTACACCAAACTTGAGACGATGTGTTCCATATCTTCTGCTGACATATGTCCTCCTAAATTTACTTACCGCCCATCAAACCGCCACCCATGTGACTGCGTGTGTAGGCTCCAAAAAATGTTGTCCGTGCTTGTGTAGAATCTTGACGGATCGACTCCCCTGATGCATCCCCTATCTTCTCAACACCCCAATTAGCGGCGTATGCTCTGGTTGTTGTCCAATGGATCAAAAGCAGTGCCAGAACCCCAAACACCCAAAACAATCTAGGGTTCAACAGTCTGAACACAGCAGATGAAATCAAAATTGCCAGCATCATCAATACAAACATGCTTACTCCTGTTTCACAATAAAGAACAGAGACATCAAGACACAGATAGCTATCGCGCCAAAATATCTCCCAGCATCTTCATCGCGTTGCACTATCGTTACTGACACTGTCGGATTGTACGCAGCGTCATCGGGAACGGTCAGCAACAGACGAAACGGTCCTGTTATATCTGGTGGGAACATCCACTGCTCACTTGCATATATAGACCCTTCAGACCAAGATTCTCCACCTTCATATCCATGATAGTACGATATTCCAACATCCGAAACCATTAACACTTTGCTTTGCTGCCCTTCTCCCAGTGCCTGTTCTTTCAGCACCAGCTCTTCATATGTCATCGCATCTCCTTCTACAGGAGAGTGCAAAATCGCATATTGAATGGCTATCCACTCGTTGTCTACAGAACTTTGAAATTTAAACCCAATCGGTTCTGATAGATCGGTCAGGGTGAACGTATCTGTCACCTGTTCCTCTCTGAGTTCATCCCGACTGTACGTGAACGATACCACTTCTTCGCCATAGTCGTGATTCATGGTGGCTGTCACCAACGACCAAATTGTTGCCACAGATGCCACAACCCCAACTAATCGCCCCCACCAGGGCATATGCCGGCGCGCTTCTCGGCTGGCATCTGCATCGGTATACTGACCAGAGGCGATCTTCCATTGTTTTTCGTGGATCTTTTGACTAATACTGCATTCTATTTCTTCAAGCCCATTTGTGCGTTCAATGGCCAGTGTCTCTCGAAACTGAGAGGTGTTCTTAAACTCGACGATATCAACTTTATCACCAACCTGAGCGATGTATGGTAACGCACCGTCAACCTGCTCAATGGTATACGTCTCACGCTCTGAAAACTTCCATTTGGAACCATCCGCCATAGTGATGACTCCTGTTCCTGTAAAGGCTTCCTTTGGGGGGACCAACCGACTCTTCTTGGTGACATAGTATCCATATCCCCAGTATTCTGTCGCCCACAAGGTTCCAAACTGCGGATGAAACAACAAGTAATCCTTCTGCGCTGGGTCTCCTTCACTATCCAAAAACGACACGCGACCAATAATGGTGTACTCGATCTCCTCCCAAACAAACTTCTGTCCCACATCCAAGGTAAACTGATCAAACTCAACCTGATCTGCCTTTCCAAGAGCGACAGCCTCGGCAGGGGTAAGTTCCAGACGCTCGTTGCAATATCCACACACCATCAGCTGAGAATGCTCTGAAAACCGCTCCAAAAGACCATTGCAACTTGGACACTGCAAAGGAATTGGATGATACACGGGACGTGGAGCCCACTGTTTGGCTTGATCTGCTTCTGACATTGTTTACAGCATAATAAAATTGACGGGGTACATCAAGAGAAACTCTAGAGTATTATGGTGTGCAGCCCGCTTGATCCGTTAAAATCCAGTTGTTCCCATCCCCACAATCATCAATATCGAGATTGACACGGAGGACACCATTTAAGATCTTGTCTGCATCCACCTCAAATTCAATCGGTTCACTGACTTCCATTGGTAAAATGTCATCCGGTATCGCTTTGACCGTCACTAAGGTATCAAAGTCGGTATACGCAAGCAACTGCGTGCCAGAGAGCAATGGACCCAGCCCTTGGTTTCCGACCTGAACGGCAAACTTGACGGTGTTCTGTGCACACTCAGTCAAACATACATCCAAATCCAGGGTGCCATCCGGAAGATTCGCTCCAATCTGCCTAGAAATTGCGCCAGAACGAAAATTATTGTATAGCTGCCAGTTCGGTGTGGGATTGGCTGGAATACTCAAATCATCGTTTACATTCGTAATGAAGTACGCATGTTGATTCCACACCTGCCGAGCCGAGGGCCAACTGGAGGATCTGGAGCCTAGAACAGCCAATCCTGTCCGAACAGGATCTGTATGGGCTCCACCATTTACGATGATGATCTCCGCGGACCCATCGTTGTCTACATCTGCAATCGTAGGATACTCATGCAACGTTCTTGAGGTGTGATCAGAAAACTGCAAACGAGCCTCTCCAGTCATTCCATCCAAGACCCAGAGTTGTTGCTCATCAGCATAGACCACCTCTGGATAGGCATCGTCTTCAAAATCAAATACGACCGATCCAGTTGCGTGTGAAGATTCGTCTGTCACCGGCCTAGACCATAGTACCGTGCCATCAGGTTCAAAAACACTATAGTATTCACCATCTACGATGCCAATCTCAGGGACGGCATCCCCATCATAATCTGCGATTGTCGGCGGACCACCTGTTCCAAATCCTGGAAGATTCCACTGAGCCAACACCGTACAGTCCCGCTCAAAGATGGTGACCTGTCCCCCTCCAACCAGTAATCCTTCGCCTCGACCATCTAAATTGAAATCGGCTGCTCCCGTAAATCCATCAAAGTCAGCCTCTACAGTACAAGAAATGCCCATCAATGAATCATAGATTGTTCGACCGGCCAATATTTCTTGATTGCCATCGCCATCCATATCGAGAGCTACTGAATGAAAGC
>CAJWHX010000092.1 GCA_913040875.1 uncultured Pseudomonadota bacterium
TCTTTTATAGAAATTTCATCCCCACTTCCTACATTATAAATTTCTGATTCAAGATTATTGATTAATGAAAAGAGAATGGCCTCTGCCAAATCATCTACATGAAGAAATTCACGAAGTGGTTCTCCAGTTCCCCACAAAATAACATCTTTATGATTGTTAATTTTAGCTTCATGAAACTTGTTGATTTGCTTCAGTTTGGCATCTTCCTCTGAAAAGGCCTCCAAATGAGTGTTCACCGCATAAAAGTTGTCATTCCAAGGCAAATCAATCTTGGCTGTCAAAACGTGCCGTTTCAAGTACAAATACCTGTAGTAGCCGGGGTATGCGTCCACTAGAGGCAAAGATATCCGAGTAGCCTCTGAAATCGGCCAGCGACTCAATATAGCATTTCCAAAATCAATGTGCCCCATTCCATCTGTCGGGAGAAAATCTACTCGATGCTGAGAAGCATACGCACCATAGTTTAAGGGTGTATTGTCCAACAGATACTGTGTCTGATCGATGTATCCTGAACGAAGTGAACTTCGGTCCACCTCTTGAAGAATCAGGATGTCTGGGTCAACATCTGTGATGAACTCCGCCAGATTGTCTAAGTGCGTGTACACTTCTTCATCCGTCATATTATAGCGCCCCCCCTCACACTCCCAAAAGAAGGTCAGTCTAGCACCACCATACTTTATATTGTAATTCAGAACCAGCAGCTCATCCTGTTCAGATGGCGCCTGTTGCAACGTATTGGCTTCATACAGAAAAGCGGGTTCTTCATCGTTAAAATTGGCTCGAAAGGTTGTACCATCACACCCTGTCAGCCACAATATTACAGAAAACATTTGTACTCCAACTCAGATAAATTAATCAAGAAGATTCACTTCATTTCGACGACGGAACCCCAAGGACAGTAGGACCATCAGCATTCCAAACATCGATGTCTCATCTATAGTAAAGCACCCCGTTTTGGTTTCAACAACAGTATACCCCCCACTCAATGTTGCCTGATCATTGTCACCTTGGACTACGGACACATCGTGGGTACCAACTGGAAGAGCCGTCGGGACCTGAGCAACAATGGCATTTTCACCAACCACCTCGACATCTGAACACATCAATCCGCCAATATATAGCATTGCATCACTGGTAAATCCGTCGCCAGTTGCGGTAACCGTTACCACCTCTCCAAAAGTTCCTTCATTGGGTGTGAGAGTCGATAAAGAGAGTACGTCCATTGGTTCGGAGGACGGTTCGCTTGAAGGCTCGGAACTGGGCTCGGCAGCCGGCTCTGCACTTGGCTCAGAAGACGGTTCACTACTCGGCTCGGTGGAGGGTTCGGAACTGGGCTCCGTGGCTGGCTCACTTGAAGGTTCAGAACTGGGCTCAACCTCCACATCACCATTTGTGGATGCCTTGGCACGAATCACCCACGATCCAGGCTGTTGTGTATTGGTAATTGGATTGGTAATCGTATCGACTTGTCCTTCTAAATAGACATAGGTACCAGTACTTGGGGAGGCACTGTGCAAAACAACCCCCGCATTGTCAAAACTGTCGTAGGGCCAAGTTCCGACTGCGGGATCTGGTGCGCACACCCAAACAGCAAACGATCCACTTGTCACGCTTAGTGCCCCTGTACCAGTTTGGGGATCTAGAAGACTAAGAGCATTCAACGCTTGAGAATTAATTGTTATGGAAAAATTTGTTAACGGCCAATCAAAGTTCCCAAATTGTGTCGGTGCAGCTCCACTTCCAAGCAGTTGTATCCCCATCTCAACATAGGTAGAAATGTTGTCTAAGGTTCCGTACTGAGAGGCGAAAAACACTTCAATGGTGTGGACATTCACTGGATAATCAGAAGCGTCAGGAGTCAATACGCTGACGACGCATTCAGGATATTCAAGCCAAGCCACCATATCTCCAAATCCAAATGAATTGTTTGTGGAGGTGTCATTCTGAATCGTGATCTCAGTGGCATTTGCAGATGTCATTAGGAGAAGAGAGAGCATTGACGCGCCTTTGATGAGGATTGACCGCTATGACTAAACTATCATATGGTACAATCTATCACACTACCTATAAATTCGACAGAGACCTTGACTGAATATGTATCCAACCCTACTCCTTCTATCTTCAATCTTCAGTGCCTGTAAAGACTCTGTACTCCCAACAGCAATTGATACTTCAACACCTGACGAAACCTACGATGCTGGAATGAGGGATATTACATTTACCGACTCACGAGGAAAAGAGTTGTTGATGACAGTGTGGTATCCGACCACTGTTGAAGCCGATCGAGAGCCCGACACCTACGAACCGTTCTCGATCGCATTGAATGGATACAAATCGACCAGTCCCGTTGTGAACAATGCCCCCCTCATCGCATTTTCACATGGATTCTTTGCCATTCGATATCAGTCGGCATTTCTGATGGAACACCTCGCCCAGCACGGATTTGTAGTGGTTGCCGTGGACCATCCATTCAACACTTTATACGACTTTGAAGATGCACATACCGCGCGTGTACTGCTGGAACGTCCCGATGACCTACGGTCAGCCGTAGACAAGGTGATTGAGTTGTCCGAGGATGAAATAGATCCGCTATTTGGAGCCGTAGATGGCTCTCAATACATCGCAATGGGGCATTCTTTTGGTTCGCACACCGCTACGGTATTGGGTGGTGGTGACCTAGATTATGATGGGTTGATTGAGTTTTGTGAATCCTTTCCCAATGAACGGGTCTGTGGTTATTTGGATGGTCTGGACAATGTTGATGTTACTCAGTATGGGGATGTCGATCAGCGAGTCATCGCTACCATTCCAATATCACCGGGACTCTGGTATACATTTGGTGCAGCTGGTTCAGGCCTACAATCTGTGTCCAACCCCTTGGTCATTGCAGGGAAAGATGACGGTGTATTGGGATACGAGACAGAAGCGCTTCCCTACTTCGACGCGCTATCCAGTCCCAAGCATCTTTTTACAATGAACAACACGGGTCATTATGGGATGACCAATATCTGCGATATCGCTGGATTTCTATCCGAGGAATGTACTGAAGAAGGATGGCAAAGTGTTGAAGAGGTTCAAGAGGCGACCGAGACAATTGTGACTGCTTTCATCGCTTCTCAATTTTACAACACTGAGTTTTCCCTTATAGACTCAGATTGGATACACTATCAATCCGAATAACTATCGAACTATGGGCTCTTTACACGCTTGAAACCCGATTTTCGCATCGCATTGGACATTTCAACCCAACCGAACTTATCTTCAACCGGTGTGCATACCTCTAGATCAAATGGAGCCAGCACACACCATCCTGTCTTTTCAAATTTCCCAGGTAATGGTTGTATGGAACCAGAAGAGAAGGACTTTGCCATCCATGAATAGTACGAGTGGACATCCTTAGGCTCCCAGGCTTCTTGAAGTTTGGTCGTACCCCTCCCCCTTTTGGAATAAGATCGACCACGATTGTCTGTCAGTCGATCATACCACTCTTCAGTTGTCCAATCACTCTGTTTGCGGAGTCCAACCACATAATCCATTAATGTCTCCGAACCCAACAACGGACTTTTCTCTGAAGTTTCGGGACCAGCGTTGATCAAACAACGATTGATGGCGAACTCCAAATGAGCAGTAAACACACTGTGAGGATACAACTCATCATCGTACAAATCTATCAGGTTCGTACAGACATCATCCAACAGGACGGACTGTTCGAGAACCAAATCTCCTTTTGTGTTGATGATGGACATCCAAAGTAAGGAGAGTTCAGCCTCAGACCAGAATGGCAGCTTTGATTTCATGATCAGCTGATGCGTCATCGTCAATGCTTGATCGCACATGGATGTTGTTTCTTCAGCACCTTTTGACGCACCCAAATGACTGATACAAGTTGCCAAATCAAAATATCGAGCCACAAATCCCACAACGTTGTCTGTGTAATCGTGCTTTTCTAACGCTAGAAGTTCCTGATGTACATCAGAACAATGTCCCTTTTGGTATATCTTGTGAAATGCTTTGGGATGTGGATACTCTGTTCGAATGGGACAGGATATCAACCCTGCGCCTTGTCCCTTAGGGAGTTGACTGCTGAGAAACAAACGCATGGCTGTGATTGCCGGAGTGGTTTCCTGGTTACTCTGTTCTAGGACGCCTTTCACAGATTTCAAACCAGACTCAAATTCAGCATCTGAGTTTGTATACAACGGCTCTACAGTTTCAAAGACATTCAACGTTGTCCTTTTGATGGGGATGAATTTTGTCCACACCAGCCATACCAGACCAACTAAGACAATCAGCCCCACACCCCACATCATCATTGGTAGTACAGAAGCCAAACTGGAGTTATCCTTATCAGTGACAACAGGAGGCACTTCTGCTTCGGGCTCTTTCTTCAGCATAGGTCCAGGATCCGACAATCGATGGGTTAATGGCCCCTTTAATGGGCTCTCCAATGAATCATGAGGGAGTTGCATGAGTTCATCGACCATGTACTTAAATTCCTCATTTAAGTGTAGATAGCTCCGACCCAACAGTTCACACAAACACAAATACACATCGGCGGCCCAACCGTGCTGTTCCACATAATGATAATTGGGACTTCGTTTTGCCACCTCTCCATAACGCATGCGCGTGGTCAGACGTATGTATTGCTCGAGATAGGAAAACCCCAGTGACGGATCTGCATCATACATCAAGTGGTTCAACGGAGAATACGGAGCGGGTTTCAGTTTCCTTGTCTTTTCCTTATCAATTTGTGGTCTCATGATGGATTCAACATCGATCCAGACACACTGGTAGCGGACCTGATTTCGATATGAAGGTTTCTTTGTCAGGTATATATTCCCCTCACGATTCTCCAATCCCAAAATCACGTCATAAAAGCACAGCCCAGCCCGATGTAAATCTTCAAACATCTCCAGATAGGCATCGACAATCTGCTTTCGCTCTCCATCACTATAATCAGCCGGAGAGTTCCTTAGTCGAACAACCTGAATCCACGGTTGAAATATATAGACAGCTTCATTCCCAAAGTACAATCTGGAATCCCCAAAACCTGGTAGATATTTCCACAGACCACTGCGATCCAATAAGAGAGTGTAGGCGTGAAGTAAATAGGTTACATCCAATTCTGCTTGAGTCGCGTTGCTGTGATGTTTAAACTGAAATATCTTTGGAAATTCTCGGATAAACAACCAACGATTACACAGCCTTTGCGATATTTGCTGAGCAAGGTCAATATTGACAATCTGTCTTGTCCGCAACGCGATCTTGTAGCATTTGAACTCTTCACCGGTCTTTAATCGAACGTGATAAACGCTCCGATGAGGCACATCCTTCTTCGAAAAATCGTTGATAATGACAAAATCTGGCTGCATGGGACTACGTACGGGGGTTGGGTTGCGCGTTTAATGTATCTGATACCGCAGTGGTCATCAAAGGGACCTAGATTATGGAACCATATCCAAATCCACTAACACTTGAACAATCTCTTCTGCGATCGGACCGGCTATTCCTCCCCCGGTGATGCTACCTGCTGAATCTGGTTTGTTCTCCGTTCTCGGAACACGAACCACTATCCCTATTCGCTCATCAGTCAATTGTTTCGTATTAGCAGGATCTCTTTGTTCTACCAATGCCACATATATCGCCATGTTTGAAGGTATTTTTTTGCCGTCTTTTGTTCGATACTTTCGTGTTACTCCGTATGGTGCTTCATAATCTTCAATCCAAAGAACCCTTTCATTGGATCGACCTTTGTTGTATACCTGCTTACGAATGAAATCCCCTTCCTTCTCTGTCGAGTACGAATTAAACGCGATGTTGTGATCTCCCGTTCCTGTCTTCCCATACACTCTAACTGATGGGATACGAGTACTTTGTCCAGCTGCAACAACATGATCAAACATCCCTTTTAAAACATAGGCTTCAATTTGGCTACCACCAGTTCCATCCAACAATGAATGGAAATCCCCTATCGACTTTTTCTCTCTCTGTTCAGGATGCAAATAAGCGTCCCAAGATTCTAGGTAAGGTTGATAGTTCGTTGAGACCGACTGAAGTACACCAGCCATCTGATAGACATCCATCAACAGCTCTTGCCCCCAACCATTAGAGGCAGCCCCACGAGATTTTGGATCTTTCAACTTACATTCTCCATACGCACCAAATCTCAATCCCTTTTCGGCACACACCTTGGTCAGGACTTCTGGATGTGTATGCTCATACGCCAATGCCGCAAAGTACTGATTGCAGGATTGTGTAATCGCCCATGATAAATTTGTTTTTCCAGATGTCGTTTTGTTGTGCGTGGAGTACCCCTTTTGCAAACCATAGTCTTTGATCGAACAGTCACTACCCTTCTTACATGGCCAGTCTGAATCTTCGGGAAGATATCCATTGTGGACATCACATTTGTGTTCAAAATCGGTGAACCCACCTTCAATCGCCGCAAGGGCATGGAGAACTTTAAAAGTAGAGGCAGGTACCATACTGGAATTTAAATTGTTGCGACCATACCCGTACATCCCTCTGTCTGCAAACAAATTTGGATAATCCTTTGCCTCCATATACTTTTGGAAGCTGCTGTGCGGCTTTGTCGCCTGAGCCTGGGATAAGATTTGTCCTGTTTTCACATCAAACACAATCGCTTGTACAGACGGTGCCTCCAAAAGTTCCTGATGATCTTTCAGGATACCGCGCACCTTATCCTGCAACGTTGCATTCAATCCTATTTGTACAATTGTTTGGGGCACCACCTTCTCGAAGTCAGCAATGTAACGAAGCTGCTCAGCCACATCGGCCTGAGAAAAATTGTGCAAGGAGACAATTTCATCTTCATAGTTTGAAATCAGTCTCTCCATCGCTACAGGAAAGTAAAACTGATGAGCACCGAGCGCAGTGTTTCCAGAATGTAGTTTTTTCAAGCCACCGATCATTTCTTTGGAGACCTTACAGTATGTATCTCTAAACTGCAACTTGCCATTTCTACCAAAATACACCTTTGTTTTTGCGACACCATTGGTCACATCCGGAGTGTGGTGATCAATTTCTACCGTACCATCCACCAAGCATCCGACACGTTCAATCTTGGCAACACATTGTCCCGGTTCAGATAAATCTTCAATATAAATACTTCGTGCAGAGCCTCGACCTATTTGGTTTCCATCAATGGTATTGAGACCATATTTCACCGTATCCCCTTTTAAATCGGTAATAGAACAGGTACCTTTCGAACTCTTAATGCCCACTCTTTCTTCTACCTTAGTATTCCAGGTCGCTACTACACACACGTTGCTACCCTCGTCTTCAACGTCGTCATAATTCAAAGACCGTATTCTTACTTTGGGGCGCCCAACCTGAACTAAATAGGGCGCAAACTGACTATCCATGTTTGTCTCATCGTGCTTAAAGAACCAAACACTGTGGTTGGGGTCAAGAATTTCCTCTTCAGCAGATAGGTATGGAAGCACAACTGTTGAACCGGTTTCAGACACCAACGTACATCCTTTCGTTGGATCATTGGAATCTACAGGAACACCGATACTCTTTTCTTTCCACAAACGTCCTGTACGGACCTTCTGAACAGTACAATTGTACTCGTTCTCCTGATCATCCATTGACGTATATGCACCGATTTCCTCAACTAGTTTTCGGGTCTTTGCACTCGAACCTTGAAGGGTTTGACCGGCGTATTGATGGTACTCTCCGTCTTTCAATACACAGATCTTGTTGTAGTAAACCTTATCCTCCATCGATTCTTGGGTTAATCCCCTCAAGGTATACTCATGCTCTTGCTCAAAATGATGTAGAAAGAAATCCTCTTGATTGAAGTGTTCAAAGCGATATTTGCCATCCTCATCTTTGATCAAGGAAGACTCTAAGGACGCAGCATCCTTGCCATCGAAACTGGAATCAACAATCTGTCCACTTACGCTCAACTGATCGGTCAACAAGAATAGTCTTGGATTCACAACACGTTTGATACTTTTGTCAGCTTGGATATCATAGCGCACCCGAGTACTGTACTGATGACCGTGAAGCTTGGTTTCCTTGAAAGCATAGCCCATTACAATGACCATCGTAATGACGATCAACAGTAGCATACCACCGATTCTAGATGGTTCGGCAACAACAGCATCTCTACTACCCCTATCTCGTGGAAGGTACGCCGCCGCAACCATGGCGACCAAAATCATATTGAGCAGTAGAGAAAATCCAGAGTGCGAAATAAATGGCAATACGATTCCAGTAAAAGGAATGAAGTCAAAATTTCCACCGAAATGAACGACTACTTGACCAAAGATGAGCGCCGCCAACCCAAGAGACAAACCATATCGAGGATAAAAACTTTGCTCCTTGGTTTGATACAGCGAAATGGCACCCCAAATCAGCCCCAAGAAAAGCCCCATCACAACACATAAACCCAACCAACCAAATATCTCAATCAAGGCCGAGCCCGCTCTATCGTTGTATCCAAACGCCATACTGGCTACGTACAATCCATCTCGTCCCTCTTGAGCGAACAATCCCGTTCCACGGCCGTTCAAACCTCCAGCAGCAATGCCCCACAATGCCTTAGCAAAATCTGGACTGGATGCAGTGCCGACGACGTAATCATCTCTGATTCCACTGGTGATAAAATAATCTCCAAGAGCCCAGTCACCGAGTCGTTCCTGAGTTCCAAAAATCCACTCTGGCTCCCACTTCTTAAGTCCAAATGCCAGTGCATACAACGCCAAACCCAATATCCATACGGTCCATTCAAAGACAACAGAGAAACACACCAACAGAACAGCAAAGAAAATAATTAACCCCGCTCCCAAATCATTGAGGAGTTTCAGAAAAATTAGCATGAATGTTATCAATAGGAGACCAAATCCGGCTGTAAACCACTTGAGCTTATTCATCCTTATGTTGTCGCCTCGACGCGTTTGCACGGCCTGCGTGACCCACCCTGACAATCCGACAATCAGTAAAACCTTCAACGGCTCCAATACCGTAATGCCACCCACAAAACTCGAAGGCAACAAGAAAAATATCGGAAAGAGAACAAATGCAATAAAGAATCGCCGTCGATAATGAACACCATTGCAAGCCTGAATAAAATCAGACTCTGTACGGAATCCAGAACCAACTTTCACAAACATGTTGACCAACTTTCCATCACGAACATCTACATGAGCGGCATTAAAAAGGAATACCAATGTCGCAAAAAACCAGCAATAACTTGGCCAAATAAAGGGATTGGTCCAGCTGAACCAGTCTGCGTCGCGTGCAAAATAAAAGTTATAGGGCTGTCCGTAGGCTTTCACCGCACCCTGCAATGGATTGTGTGTTCCTATTTGAAGAACGTATCCGACCACCATCAATGCCAACATCGACAGAAGGACCAAGGCGACTTGAGCATTGCTTATATAACTCGCCCTCTTCTGAGATCCTTCTCCCAATAAAACCATCCGAGTCGATACAAGAGCGGCAAATATGAGACTGGTGACAGAAAAGAGTCCATATGTCACGTGAAAAAAGAACCACGCATTTGCCTTTTCATCTTTGTAGAGCAATTTCTCTTCATAGTTGACATGTTTAATATACTCAAACAGCGTTCCATCCGAATTTGTTAACGTCAGCTGTTCAATCAATTCAATACTAGTCCCTAGAACATACACGGCCGTAAAATATCCGACTGCCAGTATCGTGACCCAGCACAGAAAAAATAGTTTCTTCATCTATTCCCCAAATAAATACAATCTTTTCAGAACCAAAGACACCTTAAACTAAGGTTGCGGATTTGTGGAAGTGACTTCAGAATTGGCATTAACGTCAGTCTCCGAAATATTTTGTTCCACCGCACACTCATCCAGAAACAATCCCAATCCAATACCAAACAACAAAGCTGCCCCTATAACTGGAAGCCAAAAGGTCGCTCTCTTTTCAGATCGGGCAACCACTACCTTTGGTTCTACTCGATCGAGTCGGATGCAAAAGCCACTCGCATTGTCTTCAAACAGGTGCTGCTTTTCTCTGATCATCGCTTCTGCGATTTCCTGAGGAGTTGACAGACCAAAGTACAACCCCAACTCGTATGCCGTAT
>CAJWHX010000093.1 GCA_913040875.1 uncultured Pseudomonadota bacterium
AGATTGTCGTACCCAAGAAGCTGGTCAATTTGGTTATCAAGCCGGCGAAGGGCTGATTTAAAAGGGAAGTTGCATAAAAATAAATATTGACTTGTCAATAGAATACGCTTTCAGTATACTGTGTGGGTACCCCATCCATTCCGGAGTTCTGTGTGTCTTCACTTCCGTCTTCTTCCCTTAATTTACCGATTTCAGAGATCTACCCCATTCTCGGTCGTTTTCAGCAGCATGTCCATCATTTGGAGCCAGGAGTGGAACCCCAACGTTTTGCCGAGCGTGAAATTACCCTCCAATCTGGTATACCTGATGATCTACGACAGTTTCTGTTGAATCACAATGGAGCGGTTCTTTTTGATGGGGATTTGTGCATCCGATCGATCAACGCTCTCAGCATTGCGGCCGCCAATCATCCCGAAGTCGTTTGTTTTGCACAGATGAATGTCTTGCACAATCCTTTGGCTTTGGATTCGGTTCGGACAGAACTATGGGCATATATTATCGATGCAAATGGTAAAGGGTGCTATGGAATATGGGCAGATGGACAATTTACACCCTTCTATAACAGCTTTCAAGATTGGTTGTTGTCGAATGTCCAGCTGCTTGTTGATGGAACGTTTCCAAGTGCCTTCTCCAAACGGCGAGCTTTGACCAGCAGTCCTATTTTCTTTGATGCGACCCATATTGAAGGTTGGATAAACAATGAGGATTATGGTCGTGCAAGCGAAGTGTTGGGTGAATTGTTGCAAGTATTTCCAACCCCAAAAAGTTGGATCCATTATGCAACATGTTTACAGAAACTCGAACGGCCTGGCTGGGAGAATGCTCTTCTGGAAGCCATTCGGAATCTTCATTTCCCCTTGTCCTACGCGGGAGCAGTTCCTGATGATCATGACTGGATATTCCATATTGTAGATGCAGTCCCAGTATTGAGAAGTTCGATTGAAGAACTACTGGAACGATTGTGGTTGGAAGAGATGTCACTCTTGCAAGAGTATTTGTCCATTCATGATTTGTACAATCTGGAGTCTGTGGCATTGTTGCTCTGTCATACGACGACACGTCCATCGTTTAAATTTTCGGAGATGATGGACCAGTTTTCAAAATGGAATGCTCAGTTTGTCCCAGCTCGGTTGATTTTGAAACAAATAGATGTGCACACTGAACGAGATCAACATGATGTAGCAGAAACTCTTATTTTTGCATTGATGCGGCGAGATAATCGATTTGAATCAGAGTGTTTGCTGCGCTTGGCCCGTATTGTTGTGGCGAGACATGAGCCATGGGGTCTGCACATTTTGTTTGAATTGTTGGATGCAAAACCCGCTGAAGACGTTGAAGTCGAGGCATGGCTCCTCGCGACGCAATATTGCTTGGACAATGAACACTTTGAACAAGCTCGAAGTTTTTTGGCGAAGATTGAGGTTCAGTATGACCTCGAACAACAGAATGCTTTCAGCGGTTGGTATTGGCAATGTCAAGCCGTTCTCTTTCATCATGAACAACGGTTGGGAGAGGCCGGACGGGCATTTCTTAAAGCAAAACGTCAAACACCAGAGTCTGAGATTGTTCGTATGGGCTTAATTTTATCGGATGAGGCGTTGCTATATCAGACTCTTCAAGAGCCAAAGACGGCCCATGTTCGATATGAGTCTGCAATGAGACACTTTTCGCATGTGAATGCTTCTCTTCGAATGGCCGAGACTTTACTTGGCTGGGCACGATTGAGCGGATCGCAACAGCATTTTCAGCAGGCGGCGACATTGTTTCAACAAGTCGGATTTGCCAGTGGTCTTTCAGTGGTGGAAAAGCATTTGTCCGGTCGAAAAAATACGTGGACTTGGTATCTAGAAACCACCAAAGAATTGGTTCAGCGTTGGGTTCAATACCGACGTGCTCAAGGACGTGGGGTTCGTCAAGAAGCAGACAATCCAGAGCGTCGTATATACGGATTGAAAATGGCTGTTTCAGATAGCCCAACTGCGATTGTAGACGGACTTCGAACTCAGGTATACGCTGCGAGAACGATTATTGAGCGCGATTTGGTCACCCCCTCTCATGATCAGTATGCCTATTTTGTTGCCGGAATTGAATTGCTCTTGGCACATCCTTCAATCGAGGCTCACGATGCCATCCTCGAATTTGTTCGCTCAACAAAGATGAATACAGTTGCGATAGAGGCTTTGGTCCACTGCTTGTCTCGAACTCGGAATGCATCGGTGATTGGATCGTTGCAGCAATTGTTGACTCCCCAAGAATCTGTATCTACTCATTGGATAGCCACACAGGTGCTTGGAGAGAGACGCGAAACCACTGCGATTCAGTCTATTGTTCAGTTGCTTGACATCACAGAGGAACTGGTTGTACAACAGTCTTGTTTAATCGCTTTGGGCCGATTGGGAGATGACAGTGTCATTCCAATTCTAGATGCGTATGGAGATATTCCACACCTGATGGAACATTGGGCGACCGCTCTGTTGTTGTTGGGTGATGATATAGCGGTGCATCAGTTGGCAGGTCAGTTATCAGAAGGCAAATTGGGTCTGCAAAGTATATTGGGTCATTTGGTTGGTCGGTATGGTGGTACAACCAATCTGCTACTCTTGAAGCGCTTGGGGAATTCTGATCTTCCTGTCAATTTGTCTGCCATTCATGGATTGGGATATCTTGGTGACTCTAGGGCATTGCCGATTTTGGTGGAGATGACGGGATTGCGAGATCGCAATAAAGCGACGGCTGCGAGTTATGCTCTAGAGTTGATCACAGGACACCACGAAAATACTGAGGAGTATCTCCTACGTGCACGGTGGCAAAGCTGGCTTGAAGAGCACAACAAGTGGGTTCCAAATGTTCGCTATCGAAATGGTCGACCGATGAGTCCATCCCAACTGATTGAAGATTTGGAGCATGATGATCGTTTGGTGCGCTCATCTGCATACGATGAATTGGTGATCACAACTGGCGTCCATTTGGCATTTGACGTTGATGGATCTTGGCGAACTCAGAAAGCCCAAATAGCGGCATGGAAATCCTGGTGGAAAGAGCATCAGTCGACGTATCCAATCGGTCGATGGGTGTTGCACGGGACGCCGTACTGCTAATTCTAAAAGTTGATCTAAAAGTTGATGTGCGGTCTGCAGTGACAAGACTTTCCTTGTTTATCAAAGTTCGGGTACAGAAGTACACCTCACTTTGATATCCTACGGAGATTCTTGCCTCTTCAGATCCACTCTCAACTTTGAAATTGGGTTTGTTTGTGTTTTGATGGTGTGTAGTTGGGGGCATTCGGTAACTTGATATTGTCTAGTGTTTCGATGGCTTACTTGAATTAGCCATTTGTTTTCACACCTCACTTTGATATCCTTCGGAACTTCTTGCCCCTTCAGATCCACTCTCAACTTTGAAACGGGGAAGTGGTCGTTGGTCTTAAGATGATTTGGGTGTGGTTTTGATTTGTGTGGGCTGGTTGATGGAGCAGTTTGTTTTTTGGATGATGGATTCACAGGGTGGTGTGTAGAATTCTATCGGTTCGGATGAAAGGGGTTGTATTGTTTGTGGCTTGATATTTGTACTTTTTAGGATGTGAGTGTTGGTTTTTCTTGTTCCTGCGGTCATTTGTTTACCTGAGTGAACAGATATAGTATGTGTGTTTTTTAGGTTACGAGCATATATTGCTGATTGAGGTCTGTAATAATGCTGTGGAAAATGAACAGTAAATTGTTATAGGGTACGGAATGAAAAACTTTAAAGAAAGATGGAACATAGATTCCAACCTGCAACTCACTATTATTATAATCGTGTTTGCAATCACTGGTTCTTCCAGTGTAAAGCTATCAACCCCTTTGATTGAGTTTATTGGACTCTCCACGGAAACAACAAACTGGCTGGTCTATTGGACATTGAATGTATTGATCACTTTCGGCTTGTATCAAGTCTTGTTGATCACATTCGGGACGTTATTTGGTCAGTTCAAATTTTTCTGGAGTTTTGAGAAGAAAATGCTTTCAAGGTTTGGGATACATCTGGGAGACAATGAGTAGCATTCTTTGAACGCAGTTGTCGCTAATCAGAGTTGATTGTACAGTCCTTGGTGTTGATTCGTGGTGGTTTCTCCAGTAAACTGGCGAGAGTTGAGGGGTTGGTCAATATTGTGATACATTGGTTCGATATCAATGTCTTAGATAAGGATTTGACATGAGCAAAGATTTCAGTGGGCAAGATTTAAGTTTCAGTGATTTCATAGGACATGATTTACAGGGCGCTAATTTACTTGGAACAACGCTATGGCAGACAAAACTATCCAAAGCCAATTTGAGTAGAGCAAATCTCGAAGGAGCCACTTTATGGCATGCTAATCTCGAAGGAGCCATTCTAGATGGAGCGAATCTTACCAATACAAATTTAAAAGGTACAAATCTAGAATGTGCCAATTTAAGTAAAGCCAATCTGAGTAGAGCGAATCTCGAAAGGGTAAAGTTGATGCGGGCAAAACTCGAAGATGCAAATTTAGAAGAAGCGAATCTATTCTTGGCAGAGTTAAAAGAAGCGAACTTACAAAGGGTAAATCTCGAAAATGCAAATCTAAACGGAACAAGTCTAAGAGCGGCGAATTTAGAGGGGGCTAATCTAAAGAAGGCAAAAGGTGGACGTGATGTATCTACAATTACAGACTTAGAAGGTGCAAATTTAAGTGTCTCTAATCTAGAAGGTTCAGATTTAGCATGGAGTTCTTTTAAAGACGCCAATCTGAGAAATGCCAATCTGAGAAATGCCAATTTAAGCCATGCAGATTTATTAAATGCCAATCTACGGGGTGCAAATCTGCAAGGTACTGATCTCAGTCAAGCAAGATTACATAAAACCATTTTAGAAGAAGCAAAATATGATTGTAAAACGAAATGGCCAAATCAATTCATATTTTTGAAATTCAATCCAACAAAAAAGGGTGCGATTTTAGTAGAGGACAAAGACCAATAAACCTCTAAAAAGTCATCCTAAATGCCCTCAAATGACATATCGACGATATACATTTCAATCTTTCAACATCACTTATGAGAGTGCATCCAAGACTGAATTAATATTCAACAACTCAAAAAAAATCCCCAAACAGAAGTCTAAAATTGTTCGAGTAGACGATATCGAATAAATCTGTCAGTTGACGAAGTGCGTACAACTGAAGACGAACCCATAAACGAAACAAATTACGCTCCCCAAGAACAAGCCAACAAAAACAGAACCCTAAAATTGTTCGAGTAACGTAGGGCGAATCGATTCAAAGGATATTGAGATTTCAATCGAAGGAGGTGTACTTCTGTACCCGACTGAGGTTGGAAACCAATAACCAAAGAAGCGAACGCCCTACGTTACTCGAAAAGATCGCATTGATCTCCGATCCCATCCCCATCACTATCGGTTTGATAGTCTGCGAATGTTCCACTGGAGATTGGAGACAGTTCAAGATCCGTGACGGGGATGCCATTTTCAGAAAATCGAAAGTACATGTCCCAACCACCACCACCATCTCTGATTTGAACGAGGACGGTGTTCCATCCGGCGTTCAACGTGGTGGGATAGCTATAATCATCGATGGTGGCACCGTGGCAATTTTGATGTTCACCAATCAACGTTCCGTTGACCCAGACTCGTCCGCCATCATCCGACCCAAGGAGCGCATTGACGGCACGATAGGTTGGGCTGTAGACCCAAACACCAGCGAATACTTCTCGCGGAGCCGGAGTGTCTTCCAGTGGTTCAATGGTGTTGAAATCGATTCGGTTGATCGAACTGTTGTAGAGAGACCACTGGATGGGGGTTTCATTGACGTCCGGCATCGTTTCAGTCAGCGTTGGATTGACCGAGGTGGCGTCGTACAAGAGTTCAGGTAAGGGGAGACACCCTGTGGTGGTGATTCCACTCACTTGAAAAGCGGGGGTGAGAAGCCACGTTCTAAAGAACCCATCTTCGTCAGTGAGGTATTTCATCACTCCATTGTTGGGTACGAGAGGGCAGTTGTCCTGCACGTCCAGTAAGCCATCGTCATCATCATCGTCATCACAATTGTTGGCAAAGGTATCTTCGTCGACATCTTCTGCAAGGGTCAGAACAGGATCGATCAATGTGCAACTGTCTGAATGGGTCTCCCACTGTAGGGTGTATTCCTCTACGGCGGTACCAAAGAGACCTTCAAAACAGTAAATGACTTCAGTGGTGTCAGTATCTGGTAGATACCGAGCATTGGGATCGTTGAGTGGATCAAGATGCGAGCATGTGCCATCCCCAGAGACATCGCTGGCGATGTCAACGCCGTCTTCATAGGTGTTGATCATCATCAGGTGTGAACACTCTTCTTGCGATGGATTGATGATCAGTTCAATGTAATCGTTGTCTTCAAATTCAAAAGTGAAGCAATCTTCGTCACTTTCCCACAGCATTCCTCGAATGGTTCCAGTCCGTGGTAACGGAGTGGCATTCATCGTTGTGTTGTTCGGCTCGATTTCAAATTCACCTATTTCAACCACACAGGTTTCATCACAGCCATCAATGTTCCAGAGATTGCTGTCGTCGCATTCTTCATCGGAGTCTAGGATTCCATCTCCACATTTCGGAAGGAGGCAGTCTGTTCGGCAGGCATCTGGAACATTCGCGTTGGTGTCTCCATCATCGCACTCTTCGTTTGGCGAGTTAACCACTCCGTCTCCGCATTCTCCGAATACTTCTGAATCGGATTCTGCAGTATCTTCAATAGTGGAGGTGTCGATGTCGCCATCATTGGAGCCCTTTTCTGAATCTGAGCTGGTACACCCCATCGATAAAACCAGAAGGAGAGAGCTGCATCTTAGCCAAAGATTGGAAGCCATTCGTCTACCTCAAATCCAGTGATAATTGGATTGGTTTCTATTCCCGCGAGTTCTCTCAATGCGGCGTGGATATTCCCGGGAGACAGGATGACACCAGAGGCATCGAGTTCTAATGTGGTTGGATTGACAGCCAGTGGTAGTTGATAGTGATCTGTCCCACCGACTACTCGGCCCCCTTGAATATCTGAACCCATGAACATCATCGAGCCAATAGACCAGTGGTCTTTTCCGTTTCCGTCGTTGTACCATGGTGTTCGAGCGAAGTCTGATCCAACGATGATGTTGAATCGATCAGCAATTCCAAGTCGTTCTGCTTCATGACGAGCGAAGGCCATCGCTTGAATCACTTGTAGCAACTGTGGTGTGTGACTCACATCATGGTTGTTGTGTGTATCAAAGCCACCGATAGACACATTGGCGCTCACAGATACTCCGGCAGAGAAACAAGCCATTGCCACTTGAATCTGACGCTCCAAATCATTGTCGCTCAGCTCAGTGGGCATAGCAGTCACCAACGATTGCAGCTCAGAATTGTCAGACTGAATCATCTCTAGCACTTGTATTGAGTTTAAGGTGCGTGGTAAGTGGGTGTTCCCTTGAATCCGCTCCATTCGAGCTTGTCTAGCTGCATGAATCTTATCTTGTACGGACTTTGGAAGGAATAAAGCCTCTGGATTGTCCGGATCACGCCTGTCTGGATATGCCAACTCGGCGATGGTGTTCGCATTGGGTAGACGGGTGACGGGAACCAACCCCGCTGTGGTGTCGTAGCCACCGTTGCTGATAAAAGCCAAAGAAGGTTGATTGCTAGCAGCGCCTGCAACTAGAGCTGAAAACGCAGGACGATTTGGATCTGTATGACCACTCCATGTGGCTCTGGTGCCCTGTTCGTGGCCATTGGTTTGAACATCGATCCCATTGACTACCAACAGATCATTTTGGAATTCTTCGTAAAACGCTTCCAACCCCTCAATCGGAGGCACTAAGAAGTTTCCGACCTCCAATATTTCATCGGAGAAGTAGGTGTTTACAGGTGCCACTTCTGTTTCGTTTATCCGTCCTTTTGGATCGCAAATCATGGTGGGATCCCATCCACCAGAGGCATGAATGGTGAGCCAAAACGTACCGTTGTATCGAACTTGATCTTGTGCGTGTGCTTTTCGAATGGGAGACCAGCCGCTCAATACAGTTGGTACAAGCAATCCGGAGCCGGCAACACGCAGGAAACTTCTTCTAGATAAAGATGTCATGATAACCTCTGATTGGACTGCTTATTCAAACAAAAAGTGGTAGTCGGACAGCAAGTACACCATTACTCCACGCCATGCACGAATGGTAAACTCTGAATCCTGTAGGACATAGAGGTCGCTAGGAACGTCCACTCCAGTATTGGGATCTTCAAACCCGCGACAGGAGTAGGTCATATAGGTGCTCTCTACACCAGATTCTATGAGCATCTTTCCTTCGGTGTGCATATCGACCCAAAGGTCGTATACCGCTAAAACTTCGGGATCGTTGAGGCGCACTTCCTGTCCAAGCACTCGATAGAACAAATGTTGAATGGTCTGTTTGATGCGCTCTTGAACCTCTGGGACTTCAAACCCTTGATCGGTGAATGGCTGGTATGTGGAATCCACATACGGGAAGAGACGTCTTTGAGGTTGCGGCAAAATAAAGTCGGTGCTAGTCGCTTTACAAGCAACCGAGTTGGCCATGCGAAGTGCTATAGCACCGATGACACCATTGGGTTCGCGTAAACGTGTTACAACATCGCTGCTGTTGATGCCTCCATAGAGTAGACGATAATCATCCAACAGCTCATCTCCCCATTCATATCCCGTGATAGTCAGGATTTTCTGATGCAATTCTTCTGGCGTCAAGAGTCTAGCGGTTCCAGCCATCATCAACTCAGCTTCGGAGGCGTCTTCATGATCGACTGCTCGGTAAAACTTAGAGAGTAGAACTTCTTGGATTGGTATTTTGATGTCCCAGCCACTGGTCATAAACTCATTGCTGACACGATTGAAAAAGGCATCTTGCTGACGCCAAGCTTGATACTCAACTGAATCGGTAGACCATTCGTATCCTTTGAGAACATCCAAACCTGTGAAGGCATGAAAGACCTGTTCTACAGTGGAGCGGGCAAATCTAGGATCTTCATAGACCTTTTCAGCGAGCCATCGTAACGCATCGCCACTTTCTGTGAGGGGGATGGTTTCTCCACCGAAACCAGGTTCATACATTTCAGCGTGCCATCCAGTTTCCGGAGGATTGTAATGACCATCGTTGTCCCAGTTTTGGAAGGCTCCCGATACGGGTTCCATTACAGAATGACAGACATTGCACTGTGGATCGTTCATCGTGGGATTGTGGATTGCCGAGTTGTCGGCATCAATCGGACGATCGGCAAGAGAGAGAATGTTGGTATTCAAGAAATACTCATAGAATATTTTGGCTCGGTGACGGTTGCGATTGGTGTCGGTCGTTGGATATCGATTCATGAACGTGACCGTACTCAACATACCCACTTGTGGGTGAGCGTCTATGGTCACTGGGTAGAATACATCACTTTGCGGATCGTCCACATCTGGATTGACAAATCGTGCGTCGGATACTCCATAGGACATTGCAGACCAAGAGTTCATCATGGTGTAGTCAGCTGTTAAGATGGTGCCCCAATGTAGGTCTTCCAAGAATATATGCCGCATGAGTTCTAGAGGTTCACGGGCTATGGCACTATTTACTTTGTTTCTACGAGCATTACCTGGATCATTGTGCACACTGTACCAGTACAGATTTAAGAACTTATCGTAGTCCGTGGTTTGTATGGCTTGCTGACCAGACATGTATTTATCGGTGAGCAATAGATCATTCCACAGGGTGACCAACCGATCCGAAATAATTTGTTTGGTGTTACCCGAGTATCCGTGCTCAATGCCACTCAGCAACTCCGTGAGAACACGTTCCAATCCGGCTTCGCCTTCCTGCTCAACTTTGGCTAGATGAGACTGAGAGGGTAGAGAACCAAGCAGATTAAGAGTGATCTTTCGCAGCGTTTCTTTGGGCGTGGCGAGGATGAGATCACTAGACTCAACTCGGATATCCTCATCACCTGGACAAGATTCTACAGGGTTTTCTAGGCGTTCTACAAATCCTTCAAGTGCAATAAATGCTGGAGACCCTTCAGAGATGACGGGTCCG